>CALDUE010000032.1 GCA_937923485.1 uncultured Saprospiraceae bacterium | reverse complement strand
AGTGGAATTTTGAATTGTTTAGTCTCGTTGTGGCCAAAATGATTAGCATACGTTCCCGCTTGGTAAACTCCTGGGGTAGCATTATTACGCAGCACATAAAGGAGCACGCTTTGAGCTGATGCTTCTTCTACTTCAAAATTGAGTTGGACGCGGTCGGTACTCCCTACCTCCGCATAAAATATACCTACACCATTACTACCCCAATTCCCTGAGATCAATCTTGGAGTCATGTTCACGTCTGTACCATCATCCAAGGTCGCTTGGATAGCACTGTGCAAACTCTCGCTTGGTAGCCGTCCTTTGTAGACGACTTCTACATAGACCTTTTCGATAGAGGCTGGATCAGGAATATTGACTGTAGTCGGCAGTAGCAACTTCAATCCACGATAATAAAGATCTACACGCTTTCCTTCATCAGGATTCACGAAGTAATCAGGAGGTGTAAAGAGATCCAGACCGTCATCTATGGCGGCGCAGTTTTCTTCACCTTCTGGTAAAACATTCGAACCAACTTCAGTGGGTCCCTTAGCCAAAAGAGACAAAGAGAAAAAACAGAAGAAAATTGTTGTCAATAGAGAAAAAGACAACAAACGAGCAGCAATAAGCCACTTATTGGGTAGGGTATATCCAGAAATCATCCGCTAATGCAGTTTATAGACAGACATCTACCGTATTAAATAAAATACTGATCTTTAGGGAGTTAAAGCTCAGTATAGGACATGTTAGTCCTCGGTTGGATGTCTATCCACCTGGATTAAGGCAAAATCTATACCTGAAAACTCTAATATGTTTGTAAGAAAGGGCCATTTTGGACCTCTACACCAGTTGCGTAAAAGCAATACTAAAAGACTGCAAGGAATCTTCTAGGCCAAGCGAGTTTTGGCGAAAGCTGTCTTGGCTTCTTGGAGTAGTACTTCTCTATCGGCATATCGCACTGAGATATGGGTGAGAAAAAGCTCTTCAGCATTACAAGTTTTGGCGAAAGCAGCAGCTCCTAGTACCGTAGAGTGGCCAGTCTTCCTTGCTAGGGCTTCATCCTCGGCAGAAAACGTGGCGTCATGGAAAAGTACCGATGGGGGACACCATCCTTCAGGATAACGACTGAGAGGAGATGTATCTGTTAAATAGGCAAGGGGAGTAGGGTTGTGCTCAGCGTTGGTCAGTTTTGAATTTGGAATCTTGACTCCCTTTTTGTTGACGAAATCTTCCCCTGCCTTTATTGACTCAATCTTCTGATAAGGAATTCTGTATTCATCGATGACACCATCCTTTAGGGGCAGCCCTTTACTTGTTTGTTCAACAACGTATCCACAAGCGGGAATGCGGTGGATAAGCGGAATGGTGTGAATTTTTAAGTCTCGAAGAATGACCACATCACGCACCGGCATATCGAAATCAAGTTCAACAAACGACAGCGGAAAAGTGAGATGAGCTTCGCTGAACTTAAAAGTCTGTGCTAAATAAAGCTCAAGCTCTTTCGGACCGATTAGCGTGAGTGGCTTCGTACGCTGTCCTAAAGCAAGGGAACCCAGCAAGCCTGGAAGTCCATATAGATGATCTCCATGCATGTGGGTAATGCACACTACATCTACCTTCGCGGCAGAGAGGCCTTGGCGTTCTATTTCGAGCTGCGTTCCTTCTCCACAGTCGATAAGCACCCTGTTGCCACCTGCTTGCACAAATAGAGAACTTGTCCCTCTATCTAAATAGGGGCGTGCTGCGGAACTTCCGAGTACGTGGGCTTCGAGTGGCAGCAATGAACTAATCCTCCTTCGTGAGGTCGCGCTGCAATTCCTCCATGTAGGCGAAATCAATGCTTTCTGCAACCGTAGGAATGATTGTGAGCACAGAGTCTAATCGGCTCATCGTAATGAGACGCTTGACGTTTGGCTGCATTTCTCCAGTGAGGATAAAAGATCCGAGGTCTTTCCAAAGGCGATTAGCCGTTAGAATAGAGCTTAGTCCAGATGAATCTATGTATTCTACCTGGCTTAAGTCAACAATGAGATTTCGTATCCCCTCATTAGAAAGAAGAACAAACTCGCTTTTGAGTTCTGGTGCTACGACGGAATTGAGGTTGCCTTCTTGTACGGTAAATACTGTGTGGCGCTCTTGTTTGTCGACTGCGTATTTCATGGGTTTCAGATTAGAGGTGCAAATAAACGCAAATCATGGGGAATCATTTAAGCTCATTGTAACAGTTTTTGAGCAACCTCACACGAACCAAAACGTTAGAGTATGAGTTATCTCATTGGAAAGAAACTGAATCTAGAGCGATTGCTGATGATTAAGTTTTGGGATGATCTGCCGAATTGACGGTGAAGGACGAAAACGTTCGCCTATCTGTCAGTCAAGCCCAAGCATTTTCTGACAGTCAGGCCGATGGACAACAGAAATTTGCTTAAAATCAAGGGTGGCATACTTTTTCCTCTTAGTTTGGCTCACGTCGTTGTAACATTCGACTTCATCCCTGTGAGAGATCCACTAATTGGGTAGTTTCGCAACAGCAATTTCGCCTATGAACAGCAGAAGATTTTCACCCGAGGTCAAAAAGTCAATTGCGCGCTCGCGCAGTGAAGCCATTCGCCTTGGTCACGACTATATAGGTACAGAGCACCTACTTCTAGGTCTTGTGCAGGAGCGCAATAGCCTTGCGGTAAAGGTATTGACAAGCATGGTTCCCGATTTAGGAGAATTACGCAAGTCTGTAGAGAATAGTATATCAAGAACGCCAAGTAGTGCTGAGGCATTGAAGATGGGTGAACTCCCGCTCAATCGTCTTGCAGAGCGCGTTTTGAAGTTGACTTTCTTGGAAGCCCAGAGTTCTGGAGCAGAAGAGATCAATCTTGAGCATCTTTTACTTTCTCTCTTAAAGCTTGACGACAATCCTGCACGTCGCATTTTGAATCGATACGATATCGATTACGACTCTTACAAAAAAGAAGTCGAGTATGCTGCGATGGAAGCAGATGGGTTTGCAGAGCCTTTTGCACAGGCAAGTGGTGACGCTGAAGAATTTGATGAAGATGATGCCGCAGGAGGCGGCGCGGGTGGTGGCGCAGGTCGTTCACAGCGCGGTCGTGGAGCGAACAAAAGCAAGACTCCAGTTCTTGACAATTTTGGTCGAGACATCACAAAACTTGCCGAAGATGGCAAGCTTGATCCTATCATCGGTCGTGAAACGGAGATAGAGCGAGTAAGTCAGATTCTAAGCCGTCGTAAAAAGAACAATCCAATTCTTATCGGTGAGCCAGGTGTAGGTAAAACTGCTATTGCAGAGGGACTTGCGCTAAGAATTACACAGAAAAAAGTAAGTCGTACGCTGTTCAACAAGCGCATCGTCATGCTTGACCTGGCTGCACTTGTGGCAGGCACCAAGTATCGCGGTCAGTTCGAAGAGCGCATGAAGGCAATCATGAATGAATTAGAGAAAACGCGCGACGTTATCCTATTCATTGATGAAATTCACACAATAGTAGGTGCCGGTGGAGCCACGGGTTCACTCGATGCTTCGAACATCTTTAAGCCAGCCCTCGCAAGGGGTGAGTTGCAATGTATCGGAGCTTCTACGTTGGACGAGTATCGTCAGCACATCGAGAAAGATGGAGCCTTGGATCGTAGATTCCAGAAGGTACTCGTTGAGCCACCAAGTCCAGAAGACGCGGTGCACATCCTCAATAATATCCGTGGGAAGTACGAAGAATTCCACAACGTTTCATACGATGAGGCATCTGTAAAAGCTTGTGTAAAGTTTTCCGATCGATACATCACAGATCGTTTCCTTCCAGACAAGGCGATCGATGTACTTGATGAAGTTGGAGCACGCGTGCACCTTAAGAATATTCACGTTCCTAAGCACATCGAAGAACTTGAGCTTCAGATCGAGGAGGTGAAAGTCAAAAAGAATACGGCTGTTAAAGAGCAGCAGTACGAGCAGGCTGCAGACCTTCGCGATGATGAGTCTAAGTTGGTTCGTCAGCTTGAATTTGCTAAAGTTGAGTGGGAAGAAGAGGTGAAAACCAAACGCTACCCAGTCTCCGAGGAAGACATTGCTGAGGTTGTAGCGATGATGACTGGTATTCCAGTGTCTCGTGTCGCTCAGAAAGAGTCTAGTAAGCTCGTCAACATGGGCGAAGACCTCAAAGGAGCGGTCATCGGCCAAGATGAAGCAATTGGTAAGATTACCAAGGCGATACAACGTAACCGCGTTGGTCTTAAAGATCCGTCTAAGCCAATTGGCTCATTCATCTTCCTAGGACCTACGGGCGTCGGTAAGACTGAGCTTGCGAAGTCGCTCGCGCGATACATTTTCGATTCTGACGATGCGCTTATCCGCATTGACATGTCGGAGTACATGGAGAAATTCACAGTTAGTCGTCTTATTGGAGCGCCTCCAGGCTATGTAGGTTATGAGGAAGGTGGTCAGCTCACTGAAAAAGTGCGTCGTAAGCCATACAGCGTGGTACTCCTCGATGAGATCGAGAAGGCTCACCCTGATGTCTTCAATATTCTTCTGCAGGTACTCGACGATGGTCAACTTACTGACGGTCTTGGTCGTAAGGTTGACTTCAAGAACACGCTGATAATCATGACTTCGAACATTGGAGTTCGTCAGCTCAAGGACTTCGGTCAAGGAGTTGGTTTCGCAACGAAGAGTAGGGTAGAGAACGCAAGCGGCGATAGTCGCGCAGTGATCTCTGCTGCATTGAAGCGTACGTTTTCTCCTGAGTTCTTGAATCGTATCGACGATGTTGTCATCTTCAACTCCCTGAGTAAGGATGAGATCTTCAAGATCATCGATATCACGCTCAAAGATCTCTACAAGCGTCTTGATGGAATGGGCTACACGCTCAATCTTACGGATGAAGCGAAAGAGTTTGTTGCTGAAAAAGGCTACGATCCGCAGTACGGAGCGCGACCGTTGCACCGTGCAATTCAGAAGTACATCGAAGATCCACTCGCTGAACATATCCTGCAGAAAAACCCTGAAGAGGGAGCAGTTTTCGAAGCTGTAATGAACGAAGAGAAGGATGGCTTAATCGTCAAGTCTGCCTCTGGTAAGGTAGGATCTAAAGAAAGCAAGGAGTAGATTTATCGCGTTAGCTTTTTATCTAGCTTTCGCCAAAACACCTTCTAATAACTTTCACACAGCGCGTCTTTGAACAGCAGTTCGGAGACGCGCTTTTTTTCTAAGTACCTGAAATACGAATATCTCGATGGGCCTACACGTTTTTCTAGTGAAAAACGTACATTGAGACACGATTTTTAACGAAATAGCTGGAATAAACAGGAATACTGTTTCTCCACCAATTTCATAACGTCTACCTTTACAGTAAAGATGAACACGCTAGCCACGCAGTTCATTCATCAACAACAAACCCACACTCATTTGGCAAGAAGAAGATCTGGAGGCCGCCGTAGAAAGCCGATGCCCCGCCGGGACGAACCCAAACACCGTATTAATGATTTTATCCGAGTTCCAGAGGTACGCCTCGTTGGAGATAATTTGGAGGAGATCAGTGAAATCGCGGGAAAGACTATAGAAACTGGCGTATACGATACACGCGACGTTAAGCATTGGGCGCGCGAGATAGGCTCAGACCTCGTAGAGATTAGTGGGAAAGCAGATCCACCAGTCTGCCGTATCATGGACTATTCTAAGTTCATCTACGACCAAAAGAAGAAAGAAAAAGAGATCAAAGCAAAGGCTGTCAAGACGGTTATTAAAGAGATACGTTTTGGTCCCAACACCGATGATCACGACTTTAATTTCAAGCTTCGTCACGCACGAGGCTTCCTTGAAGAAGGATCGAAGATCAAAGCATATGTCCACTTCCGTGGTCGTGCCATCGTTTTTAAGGATCGTGGTGAGCTTCTGTTGCTCCGCTTTATCAACGAACTCGCCGACCTTGGTGCCGCAGAGGAGCTTCCAAGAATGGAGGGTCGTCGCATGAATGTGATCATAGCGCCACTCAAGAAGAAGTAAGCTGAAATATGCTTTAATTAAGGAAACGCCCTTTTGCCTCTGGCATTAGGGCGTTTTTGCGTTAATTGTTGAGCTTAGGTACAGATTCAGGCGTGCGTTAAAGCGCTAATTCTAGATAATCGGAGTGCTCTCGAATTTTAGTTGAATAGGCAAAGAAAAATGTCCTATCTTTGCGGCCCCTTAAAGGGTACTGTTATGCCAAAAATGAAAACGCACTCAAGCGCGAAGAAGCGCTTCAAGCTGACTGGATCAGGTAAGGTTAAGCGCTTTCAGGCTTATACGTCTCACATGATGCGTAATAAGACCAAGAAGCAAAAGAATAATCTACAAGGTTCAACAGTGGCTAGTGTCGCGGATACCCCGCGCCTCAAGCGCCTTCTTTGTAAGTAAACCTCCGTTTTAACGAGGATGTAGGATCTCAAGCCTGGGGCAGTCGCCTTAGCCCTACATCGGACTAAATCATTTGTCAATGCCAAGAGCAACCAACCGCGTAGCATCACGTGCACGCCGCAAGAAGATTTTAAAGATGGCCAAAGGGTACTTCGGTGCCCGATCTAAAGTCTACACCGTCGCCAAAAACGCTGTAGAAAAAGGCCTCTCTTACGCATACCGCGATCGTCGCAACAAGAAGCGTGCTTTCCGCCGTCTCTGGATTGCACGTATCAATGCTGGCGCGCGTCAGCATGGTACAACCTATAGCCGCCTCATGCACGGCCTCTCTCAGCAAGGAAATACCTTGAATCGTAAGGTTCTCGCTGACCTCGCCATGAATCACCCAAGTGTATTCGAAAGCATTGTGAAGTCCGCTGCGAAGTAGACATCCCACAACAACTAGCACTGCTTTGTGCTTCAAAAAGCCGTTACTCTTCCAGAGTAGCGGCTTTTTTATTTGGTTCAGGGTTCAGGGTTCAGGGTTGTGCTCCCCGCTCCTACGGAGGTCCTTGCAGCCCGAATTCATTTATAACTGGAGGAAAATCTGTATTCCCTCCAGTAGCTCGATCAAAGTTTAGCAGTGCAAATCCGTTATCAACGCTTTCACTTGCAATCGTCTGGCCAGTGAAAGTGCCTGCGAGTACGGGGTTGGTGGCATACTCCCACAAAATCGTATCGTTTGGAGCAGTTAATGCAGATACCGTCCAACCTGCAAAACCATTACTAAAATCGTCAAGGAGAAGTGTATCAAATGCTTGATGGGCCTTAATTGTAGTAGTTGAGAAGGCTATAATAAGAGAGTAGAGTAGATATAACAATATTCATGTCTAAATATAAACATCATTTGTCATAAGGATTAATGTCTGCAGGGCTGCCGATGCACATCTGAACCTAGAAAGGTTAATCTTGGCTTTCCCAACGAAAAAACGCCCCTGTCAATCCGAGGATCGACAGGGGCGAATTGGTGTTAGCACCTGAAAGGCCTAACGAATGATCTAGTTAACCCTAGCGGTTAACCATAAGCTTACGAGTAGCTGTTTGGCCATCTTGAGTGCGGACCTTCACGTAGTAAAGACCGTTGTTCATTCCCTGTGTAGGAACAGTGATTGCACCAGATGTAAGACCATCACGGTTGAAAACAGAAACTGTTTGACCAACTGCATTAATGATTTCAAACTGAGCGTTTACAGAGGTATTAAAATCGAAGTCGATAGCGAACTCAGTAGTTGCTGGGTTTGGACGAACATCAAACTGAGCTGTCTCAAGAAGGATGTCGCCTACAGAAACTACTTCGCTTCCGATCATGACAGTAGCATCAGTAAATGCAACGAGGCCACCGAAGTAAGCGAATACATCGATTCCACGATCTGGTACGATTAGGAAGCTATTCAATCTTGAATTATTCGTTGAATCAGCAGCAAGCTCAACTGCTCCATAACCTAGGTTATCACCGAAGATGTTGAAGTCGTTGTCAACGTTCGTACCTCCGTCGGTTGAAGCGAAGTAATCTACAGATACCGCAAACCCGACAAACTCATCCGTATCTACGAATATTGGATTTCCGTCCTCGTCTGGAGACATAGTAATAATGGTGTTGCTTGGTGCACTTAGGCTTGTAGTGTCAATTTCGAAGAACAAAACAGAAAGCTCAACGAGCTCTGCATCATCATCATCTACATCACCGAAGTTAGGTGCCGAGTCAAGGTTAAGATCACCACGGAAACCATACGTCTTAACTTCAAGAATTGCACTGTCGTCCCCTTCAATGTTTTGAGCATCAAATGCGAAAGAGATATCGCGAATGAAAAGTGAGTCTCCACCGGCCAAGTCTACACTTGGTGTGTAGTAGATGTTTCCACTAGAAAAATCAGAATCATCTGCACAACAATCGATAGTTGTAAGGGGAGGACCTTTAGAAAAAAGATCTTCCGTCACAGAGAAAGTGAAACTCTGGGTATTATTTGTTGTGTCAGCATCCTCAGCAATGCGATCGGTAAAGATTTCATATGTACCAACGTAGTCACCTACAGCAGTAGGAAGTGGTGGTGCAATTGGAAATACTTGGTTTTCAGCAACTGAATCTCTCGCGATATCAGCGTAGAGCAATGTATCCGTGTACACAACTGCGTTTGTTGCAGCGTCAGCAATAGTGATTGCCAATTGGAAGTCATTTGTTTCAAAACCGTTGCTTTGGATATCCGCAACAAAAGAAATCGGTGTTTCTTCAGCGAACATTGCTGGTGTAGCAAAGTTTGGTGCAAATGAGAAGAAGTCATTCACCTGTGGCTCGATAGCAGGAACAGCAGTGATCGAGATATCGTCAATAGCTAGGTAATAGAAAGCTCCTTGGTACGTGAAACGTACTTGAAATTCAGTAGAATTCTCAACTCCTGCAGGAAGTGGAATAGTAAAGATTCCGTCTACAGGAGCATTAACAGCAATCGTAGGATCTAGGTTAATTGGCGTAGTGAAAGTGGCTCCACCGTCAGTCGATACAGAAACGGTGTGTCCGATCGGTCCGACACAACAAAAACGAGTTGCTGCGTAGAAGCTCAACTGGTAAGCGAGGCCAGGATCAAGCGATGTAACATCGTAGCTTGGAGAGGTTAGCTCATTTGTGACAGGAGGAAGGCTTGTGTCTCCGCCCGTGAAACGATCAAAGTTTAGCAATGCGAAACCATCAGCTGTAGTTTCACTTGCTACTACCTGTCCAGTAAAAGTACCAGTCAGTTGAGGATCGGTCGTAAATTCCCACAAAAGTGTATCTGTAGGAGAAGCAAGGTTAGTTATAACGAAATCCGAAAAATCAGATAACGTTGATAGCAGTAATGCATCAACCTGTGAGGAGCTCTGCGCTGAGTACGTTCGTGTAGCTTTTGAAGCCACCGATGGCGTACCAGCCTCTTGAAGATTAGCTTGACTTTGCGCTGTAACAGATGCCATAAAAAAAGACATCATTACAAGCGCAGACGCGAAGCGCTTAGTAAATGTTTGCATGAAGAGGTTATTGTGTGAATGGGTAAATATAGTATACCAATTGACTCTTGCATGCATTAATGTTGATGTTTTGTACTGAATTAGCTAAAATTCAATATTCACATCTCACAAGGAATTTTTGCCTTAAAACGCTGTGATGTAACGAATTTTATTGCTTTACAAACCGTTTTACCCCTTTCCAGCCATCACGCTTCTTGACACTAATGTGGTAGACGCCAGTTGGAAAGCCTGAAACATCGATTTGTTGATTCACCTCAGCAGATGATTGCTGAGATTGAAATATAGTTTTGCCTAGTGCATCTGCAATATGGAGCTCTATCGTTCCTTCTCTAGTGGCACCTGTTGTTGTCGTCCAATTGAGTAAGGAACTAGCAGGGTTAGGCCAAACTTCGAGTGATGCAGAGGAGATCCTCGGAGAGGAGTTATTGACTAGGGTTCTGTCCGTTACATAGGCCCTCACATCTGGAATGAACCCTGGAAAAAGTGACGCTAATAGCGGACCGTCTCCAACGCTGCGAATAGCAAAAGAGCGGTTGATGCCATTCAATTCCGCAGCCGTTTGCTCGGCATCGTAATTTGTATTGATGTCGTCAGGTCCACCGCCAATCTCTAACGACCTACCATCGCCAGAGAGCGCGTCTTCGTAGCGTACAAGCACTGCTATTTGACCGATTCCATCTGGTAATGCCAATCCAGTATCAGGTAAAGGAGTTACAAAAAAGCGAGTATCGTCTACAAGTCCTTCCAAGGTGTATCCTTGGCGGTTCAATAAGGTTGCTTCGCCTGAGTCTTCGTAATCTCCGTCGCTGTTGTTATCGCCAGTAATCCCGTAGACTTCCACGAAAACAGAGTCGGTGGTTGCTGTGGTGAAATTTCCAATCGGCCTTAGCCAAAACAGCACATTAGTTAACTCGATGTCGTCTCCTTGAATGCCGTAGACATTCCCGAAGGAGAAAGACTCAGAAGTCTGTGGGCGAGCAAAAATGCTCGGACCGGTGGTTTTGGCGAAAGCTACCTCAGAAACAGAAAAATCAAACCTGGCCATATTATCTGCACTTGCATCGTCCTCAGGACCACTTAAGAGCAATTCATAACGACCGATGTATGCAGTTTGGCTAGTGGGTGGTGTGAAACTCCCTGGCATCAATAGAAAGTCTGAAACCTGTCCTGATGCTAGCATGGGTACCTGAGTAGAATCCGTAAATACCACAACAGGAGTGGCTCCGGAATTATCAAAAATGCGAACGATCAGTGTGCCAGAGGCAGAATTAAGTCCATTATTAATGACTTGAGCACCTAAGTTGAGTGCTTCGAGTTGAGTATTTGGCGTGACGAGATTAGCAGCGCCAGCATGTGATCCAGGAACGATCGCAAGATCATTTTGGGAGGCGGGTAACGTAGAGTTAGCTATCACCACGTCGTCTACCATGAAAGAATAACCGCAGCCAGCCTCATCGCCAAAAATGTTTTGCTCCGAGAAGAATCGGAATGCGATAACCACGCTTGCTTCTCCAGCAGCTACTGGCGAGATATCTAGGGTTACGAAATCCGGATTTTCACCTTGTGCTCCCGTAAACTCGGCATTCATCAAGGCTGGAGAAAGCTCAAACGGTGCGAAGGTCTGACCTCCATCTCTACTTACATCAACAAAAATCGCACTTTCGAAACGACGGTAACGCTGTTGCCAACGTAGCTCTACCACGGTGTCTTGACTTAGATCAAGTATGGGACTTTGAATCCGCGCATTTTGAGAGCCGCTACATAGTACATCACTATCAAACAGCAGATACCCGCCACTAGCAGTTGTACTTCTTAATGGAGTAATCGCAAAATCTCCACTTGGTCCTGTTTGCGTAAACTCCCAATTGTCTCCAGTCGCTTCGGCTGAAAGATCTGAAACTGTCCAACCCTCCAAGTCGCCTGTAAACGTGTAGTACGCAACTGTATCCTGACCACGAGCACCGAGGGTAATTAGAATACTGAGTCCAATAATGGCTAAGGCACGAAAGGTGGAAGTCCGATAAAAAGGAGACATAGCTGTTGACTTGGTTCAATGAATCAATAAGGAAGATCGTTATATATAAGCAAAAGCTTATCCAATCTTTACGATTCGGCGAGTTCTTTAACTCCTCGTGACAAGTCCGAAATTCCGATTGGATGAACCCCGACGTATTCGCAGGTGAGCCCACCTGCTAAATTTGATAGTTCAAGAAGATCATTGGGATCTGCATGGACTGCCAAAGCCAGTGCAGCTACTGCTACCACACTGTCACCAGCTCCGCACACATCTGCTATGCGCCTTGGATGAGCGGATAGAAGTTCATGCTGGTTTTCCGCGAAGGCGAGAAAGGCTCCGCCACTGCCAAGAGTAATCAGTGATTGCTCGTGGTTGAGTAATTTTTGTAAGGCTTGGTGCGCAGCTTTGAGACTTGTCACCTCTCCTTTATCGATGACCAAAGCAGGAAGTGCAGCTGAAACCTCTTTGAGGTTGGGTTTAAAAAGCGTCACTCCTCGATAGAACCAAAGGTTTCTAGCCTTCGGATCAACAACCGTAGGGATGCCTGCATCTTGAGCAATTTTGATGACAGCTTGAATCAATGCTTCATCCAGTACTCCCTTGTCGTAATCTTGAAAGAGGATCACATCAATCCCGCCAAACGTTAAACAGGCGTTCACCTGTTCTAGAAGTTCTGACCTTTCAGTGTCGCTGGGAACTTGCGCATCTTCAGTGTCAACGCGCAGCAATTGCTGGCCTTGGGACATGACGCGCGCCTTACGCGTAGTGCGTCGAGCAGAGCTCTTAACCAGGTAATTTGCGTCGATTTCATTGAGGCTGAGTGCTTCTACCAACGAGGCACCAGCATCATCATTCCCTATGAGTCCGACGAGGATTGCCTCAGCTCCGAGGGCGTTGATATTTAAAGCAACATTGGCCGCTCCACCGGGCTTGGATTCTCGACTTTTCAGCGAAACAACAGGCACGGGTGCTTCTGGACTTACCCGGTCAACAGATCCCATCAGATACTCATCGAGCATGACATCGCCCAGAACAAGGACTCGTTTCCCAGCGAATTTATGAATGAGTTCAAGTAAATGGTTGGCGCGATCCGACATCAAATTAGCTTACGTTCGATCAAATAGTCCCAGATGCGTTGAGTGGCACCGCGGTTCTGTTCTATGTATTGTTCAGCTTTCGCCAAAACCTCCTTTCTGGAAATAGCGTCGCTATACGTGTCGACAAAGGTGCTTAAGTCTTCGGCGTTTGCAACAACGGTGGCAATATTTTGCTCCACAATTGCTTTTGCTTCATGAAATTTCTCATGCTTTGGCCCAAAGGCTAACGGGATGCCGTACACAACAGCTTCAAGTGTATTGTGGATGCCAGCACCAAATCCGCCACCGATGTAAGCGATATGGCCTAGTCGGTACAGTTTGGACAAAAGACCAATAGAATCTACAATGATCACGCGCACTTCAGCGAGGGAGGAGGAGCCGGCTTTGGTTTCGAGCTCACTCAGGCATTGAATGCTTTGCCTAGGAGAGGCTTTCGAAAGTGTTTCGACCGTTTGGTTGATCGATGACTTATTCACTTCATGAGGTGCGAGCACAAGTTTCAATTCAGGAAACTCCTTTAACGCGCTCGAAAGGAGCTCGACATCTGGCGCCCACGTACTTCCAGCGACCATGATATAATTTGCTTGCTTGGCCCAAGCCTCTAGTGGGGTGTGGTTTAATGGCCTCTCACGATTGCTGAGTGTTCGGTCCATGCGCGTATCTCCACTGACTTCGAAATTATCCTGTTGGATGTTTCGAAGTAGTTCGGCGCTCGAATGATCTTGGACAAAAACTCTATCGACCGAACTGAGGGCTTTTCGGTAAGCACCTTGTAAGAGGTATGAGCGAAAAAAGGGCTGGTTTTGCCGAAAGGCCGCAGAAATTACAATTGTCGAAACCTGCTGAACAGACAGCGCTTCAAAATAACCTAACCACCATTCATACTTGACAAAGACCGCAAGTTTTGGCGAAAGCTGAGACACGAAATCATGAGCATTTCTGCCTATATCCCAAGGCAGATAGACCACCTCACCGACATCGCTTTTCTGAGAAAAGACCTCATATCCACTTGGTGAAAAGAAACTTAAGACAAAGCGGGCGCTCGGATCATGCTTCATCAGCATATCCCACAGCGGTCGACCTTGTTCGAATTCGCCAACAGAAGCGCAGTGCATCCAATAGCAGTTCTTGCCAGGTTCAGTTTTGGGGAGCTGCTGGAGTGCTTTTTGGGCACCAGAGACTCTGGCCTTGGCCTTGGGGGAGAAGAGCGCTACTACGTGCGCCCCTACTGCATAGGCCCGTACGCCCAGCTTATAAAGTAGGCTCACTTCCTAGTAATAGATGTCTTCTGCCTGCTTAGAACTCACATTTCGCAGCAAGCCTAGCACAATTCCTACTCGACCACCTAGAGAAAGGTCGGTACCATCCTGTGGAGCGACATCTAAGAGATCAAATTGGGTGCTATTCAAAGCACTTGATTGAGTGAAAGAACCTGTCAGGACAGCATAGACTCTGAAACTATTACTAGACTCCGCATATTCAAATCCTATCTCTCCATAGCCACCGTAACCGCCAGCTCTTCGGTCGTATCCACGCTTGTACTCATCTCTTAAGTTGCTGGTGGTCTGGTTGGCGTCGTCCTGTATTCTAATGTGATGTGTTAGGTAGCTAGGACCAGCGAGCATTCGTACGCCAAAACCACTTTGTGTCAGGGTGTACTGATAGCCTACCAAGACACTTCCTCGAAATCCTCTAGCCTTAAGAATGATGTCTGCAAAAGTTCCTTCTTGAAAGATATCGCCTGTCACAAGACCAGCTTCATTACGCAAGGCTGCAATTGGGTCAACCCTAACATTTTGACCAAATAAAACGTCGCCCTGTAGAGCAATGATGAGCCCTTTACTGTTGCCAAACTCCAAACGACCACCAGTTTCGAAACCGATTCCATAGGTGTCATCCCATGTTCCTGCACGTGCAAAACCGCCCAAATTTGCGCCGAGGCCAAAGTAAGTTTGACCAAATAAGGTGGCAGGCACGATCATTAAGAGTAACAATAGTTGCTTCATATGCGTAAAACTAAACCACTCTGATTACTAGTAGCGTCTACATGTTTACATAGTTATCTTTGTTTTCAAGAAAAATTACTTCCTCATGGCTCGAAAACGTGTATTAATAACCGGTGCAGCCGGATTTCTTGGTTCTCACCTCTCTGATCGCTTTCTCGCAGAAGGTTATCACGTGATAGGAATGGACAATCTTATTACAGGAGACCTCAAGAATATTGAGCATCTTTTTGGAAACGAGCACTTCGAGTTCTCGCACCACGATGTTTCTAAGTTTGTTCACGTTCCAGGCCAACTGGATTACATCCTTCACTTCGCAAGTCCGGCAAGCCCGATTGACTACCTAAAACTGCCTATTCAGACGCTTAAGGTCGGTTCACTCGGTACACATAACCTACTCGGACTAGCCAAGGAAAAGAAAGCCCGCTTCCTCATTGCTTCGACCTCTGAGGTCTATGGCGATCCACTTATCCACCCGCAAACGGAGGATTACTGGGGTAACGTAAATCCAATCGGTCCTCGTGGTGTATACGACGAGGCGAAGCGCTTCCAAGAGGCGATTACAATGGCCTACCATACCTACCACGGTTTGGAGACGCGTATCGTTCGCATCTTCAACACCTACGGTCCGCGTATGCGCGTCAATGATGGCCGTGTGCTTCCTGCATTTTTCTCACAGGCCATTCGAGGAATGGGACTTACAGTCTTTGGCGACGGTTCTCAAACGCGTGCATTCTGCTACGTAGATGACCTCGTAGAAGGCATCTATCGTCTACTTCTCAGCGACGAAACACAGCCAGTAAATGTGGGTAATCCAAGCGAGATCACCATCGGTGAGTTTGCAAAAGAAGTACTCGATCTGGTCGATAATCCAGAGGCGCACATCGTGCACCGCGATCTTCCGAAAGATGATCCGAAGGTTCGCCAGCCGGACATCACCCGCGCCAAGAATATCCTAGGCTGGGAGCCGAAGATTTCCCGTGAGGAAGGCTTGAAGCGTACCTATGAGTACTTCAAGATTGCCGTTCCTGCTGCTATTGAAAGTGGTGAGTTAGAGCCACGAGCTTTCGCCAAAACATCCTAAACATACCCCGTCCGCATCACTTCTTGAGTGGTGCGGATGTTGTACTAAAAGGAACCTCGAACTGGCGGATTCCTTTCAAACCGATCTATGAAAAAGTCAATTATCGTTACCGGAGGAGCTGGGTTTATCGGCTCACATGTTGTGCGTTTGCTCGTCAACAAGTATCCAGATACACGCATCGTCAATGTTGATGCATTGACCTATGCTGGTAACTTAGAAAACCTTAGTGACGTCGATTCAGCGGATAACTATGCGTTCCGCAAGGTTGATATTCGTGATGCAGCTGCCGTTGATGCACTCTTTGCGGAAATTCAGCCAGAAGGTGTTATTCACCTCGCAGCTGAAAGTCACGTAGACCGTTCGATTACCGACCCTCTCGCGTTTATCATGACCAACATCGTTGGAACTGTAAATATGCTCAACGGAGCGCGCAAAGCTTGGGATGGTGATTACGAAGGCAAGCGTTTCTATCACGTAAGTACCGATGAGGTATACGGATCACTTGGAGAAACGGGACTCTTTACTGAAGAGACCTCGTACGATCCACGTTCACCGTATTCTGCTTCTAAAGCCTCAAGTGATCACCTCGTTCGTGCGTATTTCCATACCTACGGTATGCCTGTAGTGATCAGTAACTGTTCGAATAACTACGGTCCGAATCACTTCCCAGAAAAGTTGATTCCACTAGTGATCAACAACATTAAGCACGGCAAGCCACTCCCGATTTATGGAGACGGTAAGTACACGCGTGACTGGCTTTGGGTGATAGATCACGCAGAGGCGATTGATGTGATTTTCCAAACGGGCGTTGCTGGTGAGACCTACAACATCGGTGGCAACAACGAGATGAAGAACATTGACCTCGTAGAGCAACTCTGCGATGTCATGGATGAATTACTAGGTAACGAACTGGGTGCGAGCCGTAAGCTCATTACGTTTGTGAAAGACCGTCCAGGTCATGATCGCCGCTATGCAATCGATTCTTCCAAGCTTCAACGAGAGCTGGGTTGGGAACCAAAAGTCTATCCAAAGGAAGGCCTGAAGATGACTGCCGAATGGTACCTCAACAATGAGAAGTGGTTGGAGAATGTCACCTCTGGTGCATACGCTAACTACTATGAGAAGCAGTACGCGTAAAACCTGAACCAAAAAGAAAAGGGTCCTTCTGTTATGCAGTTGGGCCCTTTTTTGGTTCAGGGTTGATTGTATCTACTTGTGCTGTGCACTTCGAAGATAGGATTCAAGGTTCTAGCCTTAAGTGATGCTTCTTGGTTCAGGTTTAGGGCGCGTCCCTATTAGCATCCCAAGTCCCAAGTCCCAAGTCCCAAGTTCCAAGTCCCAAGTCCCAAGTCCCACGTCCCAAGTCCCAAGTCCCAAGTTCCAAGTTCCAAGTCCCACGTCCCACGTCCCACGTCCCACGTCCCACTAAACTTCGATGGCGGCTACTCCAGGAAGAGTCTTGCCTTCAAGGAACTCGAGCAAGGCTCCACCTCCGGTACTCACAAAGCTGACCTCGTCTTCGAGTCCTGCCTTTACTATTGCAGCTACGGAGTCGCCGCCACCAATGAGTGAGTAGGCACCGTTCTTAGTCGCTGCAGCCACAGATTTCGCTACCGAGGTTGTTCCGTGAGCGAACTTTTCGAATTCGAATACTCCCATCGGTCCGTTCCAAAGTACCGTCTTCGCGTTCGAGAGGACCTTATCGAATTGGGCTTGGGCCTTTTCTCCTATGTCAAGCCCCATCCAATCTGCTGGAATCTCGCCACTTGCAAAGACTTTAGCCTCTGCCGTTGGTGAAAATTCTTGTGCGCAGACGTTGTCAGCAGGCAAGTGAATGCCGACTCCTTTTTCTTCAGCTTTCGCCAAAATCTCCAACGCTTTGTCGAGCAGATCAAGTTCTACGAGACTTGTTCCTATATCTCCGCCTTTTGCTTTGACGAAGGTGTAAGCCATTCCACCACCGATAATGATGTCGTCTGCTAAATCGAGCAGTTTTTCGAGCAGCAGCACTTTGTCACTGACTTTAGCACCGCCGGTAATCGCTACGACAGGCGAGGTTGGATTGTCGAGGACCCCACGTGCGTTTGCAATTTCCTTGTCCATCAGCATCCCAAAGGCTTTGGCGTCCTGATCGAAGTGATTGGCAACCAGTGTTGTGCTCGCGTGCGCACGGTGCGCCGTACCAAAGGCATCGTTCACGTAGATGTCGCCAAATGTGGCGAATTTTTCTCCAAGCTTCGCGTCTCCTTTCTCTTCACCCACTTTGAAACGGGTGTTCTCAAGCATGAGAATCTGTCCAGGCTTAAGTTCCTTGCGCTTCGCAACTGCATCTGGTCCGACAACGTCAACAGCTACCGATACGGGTATGCCGAGCAATTGGCTCAAATGCTTTGCTGCTGGGGCGATAGAAAATTTGTTCTTATCCAGCTTGCCGTCGTCAAGCTTCTTCTTTTGCGGACGGCCAAGGTGACTCATAAGTACCACAGCTGCTCCACGGTCGACTAGACTCTTAATGGTTGGAATTGCAGCACGGATTCGTGTATCGTCGCTCACGTTACGGTCGTCATCAAGAGGAACGTTGAAATCGACGCGTACGAGGACAGTTTTACCAGAGACAGAGAGGTTTGCAAATTGTGCCATAGTGGAGGGTAGAGTAGGAGAGCGTAAAGGTAAAAAAAGCGACCGCCGAGCCTGTTAGGTGGTTCGGCGGTCGCAAAGAAAAGTGTTTGAGTTTTTAAAATCGGAAGCTTCTAGGCTTAGATCATTGTTGCAAGCTGTGCTAGGCGTGCGCTGTATCCAGCCTCGTTGTCATACCAACCTACAATCTTGACAACATTTCCATCTGCCTTTGTCATTCCAGAATCGAGGATACAAGAATGCTTGTCTCCAACAATATCGGTACTTACAAGCGGATCAGTAGAGTAGTGTAGCACTCCTTTGAGCGACCCTTCAGCAGCTGCTTTGAAAGCAGCGTTGACTTCTTCAGCTGTTACATTCTTGTTGAGTGTGGCAGTGAGGTCGGTTACAGATCCTGTTGGTACAGGGACACGCATGGCAATACCATCAAGTTTTCCCGCAAGGTGGGGAAGTACAAGTCCTACAGCAACGGCAGCGCCTGTAGTCGTAGGAATGATGTTGAGGGCAGCAGCACGGGCACGACGTAGGTCACGGTGCGGTGCATCTTGAATCCGCTGATCAGAGGTATAGGCGTGTACAGTGGTCATGAAGCCTTGCTTCATGCCAAAGGCATCATCGAGCACTTTCGCCATTGGGGCGAGGCAGTTGGTTGTACAACTAGCGTTTGAGTAGATGCGGCTATCCGCGTTAATCTTGTCTTGGTTAACGCCGATTACGATGGTTGGGACGTTTCCTCCTTTTGCAGGAGCTGAGATAACAACCTTCTTAGCGCCAGCATCAAGGTGAGCAGAAGCTTTTTCAGATGTGACGAAGAGTCCCGTGCACTCTAAAACAACGTCTACGTCCATGTCAGCCCACTTGAGGTTACTTGGGTCGCGCTCTGCAGAACAGTCGATCGTCTTACCGTTAACGATTAAGCTTTCGTCTGTGTGAGAGACGGTACCGTTGAACATTCCATGAACGCTATCGCGCTTTAGGAGGTGAGCAAGGGTAGCGTTGTCCGTGAGATCGTTGATAGCAACGACTTCCACGTTAGGGTTTTCGGTTAGGTTACGAAAGGTCAGGCGACCGATACGGCCGAAACCGTTGATGGCAATACGTAGAGCCATGTTGGGGGTAGATTGTTATTGTGTAAGAGAAGGCCTAAGGTACACACTTAGGGTTATTGTACAATTAACACTAAGTGGACTTTCTGGTTTAAGTCAGAAAGGTAAAATTTTTTTCGATTGGGTATAGGAAAAGATCAAGAGTAAGCGTATCATTGCGTCGCCTTAGAAGGTACTAATCGCATGGCCCCATCGTCTAGTGGTTAGGACATCAGGTTTTCATCCTGGGAACAGGGGTTCAATTCCCCTTGGGGCTACAAAGAGATCAACACGCGAGTGTTGGTCTCTTTTGCTTTTAAGGGCTAAATATTGCTGCCAAGGTTGGACTGTGAGTACGGGTTTGGTTGAATTAAGAACTGTGAACCCTCAGATCAAGTCTTAGCATCCAATTCAGTACAAAGCTTTGGTTCATTCAATACCGTCAAGTAGACTGATAGATCTGACGGTTCAACCATAAAGGAAAAATGCAGAGACACTGCATCCCCGATGCCCCTCACTCACCTGCTATCATGCTGAGAATTACCCTTTACGCTTTCACCGTTCCACTCTTCTTCAGGTAGCGAATGGTGAAGTAAATAGCTACCACTAGGCCAACAGCGATGCCAACACCATAGGCATTTGCATCATGCTCAGCGGGACTCTCGTTGTGGAAAATGTGCGTTGCAATTAGTAATACCGCAGCACCTAGCCAAACACATGTCGTGTTGTACTCTTTAATTAGGACTCGCTTCCAATTGAAATGTCCAGTATTCAAGGTTTCACCCAAACCTTTGAGTTTCGGTAACCATCGTGGTACTTCTTCGCAGTACGCATCAAACCCAGGTCCGAATTTTTTACGCAAGAAGTTCTCCTCCGCGCGGATGATGCATTCGTAGATGAAGTAAAAAGCAGGCACCATGAAGATCAGGTAGAGTAGGCTGTTGCTTAGCACGCCCATGCCTAAAATCATCGTCACATTCCCAACGTACAAGGGGTTTCGGCTATGTGCGAAAAGACCTCCAGTCACCAAATCTTCAGCAAAGACCTTCTTGTGGCGACCACCTCGAATGATGTAATCTAAACCAATGGTCGTAATGCGAATCGACTGGCCAATAAAAGTAATTAGCAGTCCAACAATAACCGCAGTCTTCCAATCATCAAAGATTCCTGGACCTTGGATAAACATGACCGCATAAAAAATTGGGAACACCCAATTCCTATACTTAAAAAAGAAATCACCTAGCTTGATCATCTCGTCACAAAAAATTAATCGGTCTCAAAAATCAATTCGTTTCAATGCCTACTTCACGGCTACCACGCCAGTGAAATTGTACCACTTGAAAAATACGTCGACATAGCGAAAACCTACTGCTTTGAGCAGTTCCCTATTCTCGTCGAGCTTATATGGGATCAGCACGTTTTCTAGCGCTTCTCGTTTTTGGGCAATTTCCATGTCCGAATAATCATTCCGACGCTTGAAATCGTAGTAATAATCAATGAAGAGGCGGTTGAACATGCTTGATTCTCCGAGTACCTTTTCGACTAGAAATACCGCCCCATTGTCATTCATCTGTTCAAAAATGCTCTTCACAAGACGCTCACGATAGAGTGGACGGACAAATTGCAGCGTTAAGCAAAGCACCACGAGTGATGCATCACTCATGTCGACACCCTTGTCTAGGTCTCCATAGCGAAGCTCTATTTCGCGCGTCACGCCAGCCTCTTTGAGGTTGATTTCACATTGGTCAAGCATCGCTTGGCTATTGTCAATACCGACAAATTTGACGCTCTGTGGTAACACCCGATCTAGGTTGAGGAATGTAGTTCCAGTGCTACAGCCAAGGTCATAGACAACTCCCCCTTCAGGAACGATGTCCCTCGCAAGCTCAGTCATCATGCGCTGGCTCTCGATGTAGAACGGCACCGAACGAGTAACCATATCGTCAAATACAGAGACCACTTGGGAATTGAACTTAAAGTCCTTCGCTCCACTCTTGTTGGTAGTGAAAACTTCGTCTTTTCCTGACTTAGGTTGTTTTACTTCGTCTTGCATTTTTAAGGCTTTGCGGCGCCGAAAGTAACCTCACAAACGCATTCATTTTAAGAACCCGACAAATGTCATCATTCTGCCGGTCTTTTTAGCATCTTTTCTAAAAGAAAATATATTTTTATTAGATACATAAGTATCTATACCACAATCTTCTAAGTTAGTTTTGGAAATTTCGGCCTGTTGCAGCTGATATTGGATAGCTTTTGGCAAATCAAGCTGAAATTTACCAAAGTTGTTAGGCTTATAAACTGATTCATCGAATTGTAAGGCTACCTCTGGGCCAACGTCATAACTCTCGCACCGAATAGCCGCACCAATCCACACGAGGAGGCTGGAACGTCTGCTATCATCTCCCTGTACAAGTTGAGTAATGGTTTTCTCCGTAAGATTTGCCAAAACCCCTTTCCAGCCGCAATGGATAGCCGCTACTTCTCGATACTTGGGATCGACCACAAGAATAGGAACGCAGTCAGCCGTGAATACGCCAACCGCTAAGCCAGGCTGTCTGCTAATGAGCGCGTCTGCTTCGATTGCATGATGTCCTCCAGAAGTAGCTTCGTGAATCTCCGAACCATGAACCTGCTGGCAAGTAGCAAGGGTTTCACGAGACCACGCGGATGCATTTGCGAACCGCCGCCAATTTTCAATAACGGCATCCGGGGCATCTTCGACGTGAGTGGCGAGATTGAGCGTATTTTGTCTAGCTACAGTTGAAGTAAGGTCTCCAGCAATAGTAAAGTCTGAAACGCCACCAGTTCTGGTTGTTTGTCCCCATTCAAGGTTAGCAATTGTTCGTGTTGGACGGATAAACGTTAGCATACCACAAAATAAGAAACCCGCCTTCGAGAACTTCTCAAAGGCGGGTTTTAGCTATTAATGTTTTCGCAGAAATGCGAAAGAACACTATCGTGCCACGGAAACAGTGATTGGAGTCACTTCTTCATTAAGCGCTGAGAGGAAGTATGTTCCGACTGGTAGGTCAGCAACGTTTGCATTCCAAGTGTTACCAGCACTCAAGTTGTAGTTCATCACTGCTTGTCCAACAGCATTGAAAAGTTGTAACTCAACCGCAGATCTTCCGGTATTGCGCACAGTGAGTACGTCTTGTACAGGATTTTGTATGATGCTGATACCCAAGCTTGCAAGTGGCGTATTGGTAGATGAAGACATCTCGACAAGTACATTTCTAACGAAGGTCTGCACACCACAAGGAGTCTCGACTGTTAGCGTTACGGTATAATTACCAGGAGCAGCATATACGTGCATTGGATTTTCCATGGTACTTGTATTGCCATCACCGAAATCCCATGAAATCACCGTTGAGCTTTCGCTCGTGTTCATGAAGTCAACAGCTAGCATGTCTATTGATTCGGTAAAGCTTACATCAAAATCGGAAACAGTTACTCTATCAATGATTGCCTCAACAATGTGTCCATTAGCTGCTGGATCACTTGTCTCGAATGAGATGGTCATGTTGTCGGTCAAATCGAGAAGGTCGGCCAAACTTCCACTTTCGTATCGTGTATAGGTTGTGGTCGTTTCTGTGAATGTATCGATTACTACTGTAGAAGTTCCGTTTGAGATCATTACGATGAGCTCATCGTCGGGTGCAACTCCTCCTCCTTCATTAAAGAAGTGGTAGTAGAATTCTAGCTTAGCACAAGACTCAGAAGACATATCAAATACTGGAGATGTGATCGTTGTGGTACCGTTATCAACATCGTCGTCTCCAGCTCCACCGCCTGTGTTTCCAGTAACATATGCTTCTGTTCCAAAATCACCTTGGAAGTCAAAGCCTAGCTGAGCCTCCTGACCGTTGAACACTGTCGAAGCTGGCGCTCCACGCTCGAAACGACCTGTAGTAGCGGTACCGTTTTCTGTCCAGCCGAAGTCAAATACGAAGTCATCGTAAATTCCTGGTTCGAGTGTAATCTCAATGGTCTCTGTTGCGCCTTCGTCAACGATAAAGCTTGGAATACTATTCGTGATGAAGCCCCAACGTCCAGCGATAATCTCGTACTCAAGACGATCTCCAGCTACCTGCCCAAGGAAGTTGATTTGAAAATCGGCGCCTGGAATGATAATGCCATTTGGATCGAGAACACGAACAGAAAGTACTGCCTGATTAATAGCTACTAGCTCGATCGTCTGTGTATTCACAACACCTCTAGTAATGTTGGCATTAACTGTTTTTGTCTCGTAACCTGCTAAAGAGAAAGTGACTGGGTAGTCATCCTCTTGATAGATGCCCGTCTCAAAATTACCATTGAGATCTGTCACATCCGCCTGTGCTTTTCGGTCGTCAAAATTTACATCTACGCCACTAAGTACTTCTCGAGTAGCACTGTCAATTACTGTTCCTTCGAAATAGCCTCCACGTTCGTAGGTAGGTTGAAATACAAATAGTCCAGCATTAATGTCACTCGCGATCAGCAAGCCAGAAGGGAGGAAAGGATAAGTACCCCAACATCCGTCAAATCCATCACCTTCTCCAGCGAACGTATCGTAGATACCTACTTGAACCATGTTGTTTGGACGGCTGATATCCGTCAATACAACACCGTCACGGTACCAACTCGTAGCTAGGAAGTCTCCCAGTACGTGTGTGTTGTGGGGGATCGATTCTGTTTCGAAAGTAGCTTCTGGACGAAATTTATCTAGGAAGTTGATCATCGTTGGATTACTTACATCATAAGCATCAACGAAGGCGCCTGCACGCTCATCAGTTGTGAATACACTAGCATCATCGTCTGTTGGCCACGCATTGTGCGTAAAGGTTGTTGTGGTCGCAACAGAACTGAAAACCTGAATATCTGCAGGATCCGTGTAATCGTGTACAGTCAACTCTCCAGTAAAGATGTCTGAACTGTAGAGTATGTTGTTTTCTGCATACACATCGTGGGCGTACACATTTCTTGATGCCCCGATAAATGGTGGCTCTTCTGGATCAACGTTCAAGTCGAAGAAAAGCGGGCGACCGCTGAATTGGTTGCCGCCAGATAATACCATCAGGCCACTTTCCGTGATATAGAGGTTGTGTGAGCGACCAATAACAGCCGTCTGGTTACCGATAGTAATCTCTGGTAGGTAAAAGCTCGAAGTAATATTGGTCGGAGCGCCTGACATGTCAATGACCAAAAGACCTTCAGCACCGACATCTGCGGTAACATAGAGGTAATCACCGTGGTCCTTAATATCTCGCCAAGTAGAAGTAACGCCCTCAATACGGCTACGAAGGATTGGAGCCGTAGGATCTTCTAGCGAGTAGATGTAAGTCGCTTGAGTAGAACCGATAATGGCATATTCCAAGCCATTGGCATCTACGAATCCCCAGCAATCATTGCCATTTTCGCCAGTAGGAATAGGTGTATTGGAAAGCAGCTCAATATTTAGGTTGCCCTGTGAAAAAGACAGCACTGAAGTCATCAAGCTGAAAAGGAGGAAAAGTGTTCTCATATTATGGTTTGGCCATGCTATTACTAGCAGAAGTAGGGAAAAGCGCTGCGAAGAGATTCAACTGCGCAAGCCCTAAAGATACAGATTTACATTGTGTATTAGTGCCTCCTGTCTATAATTGAGACCGTAAGCCGACAGACACAAACCAACTTTTTTAGGTCGTTTTCAATGTCTATTTGCCAAACGTGCATGCTTTTTCCTATTCGCACAGGTTTGCAAATGGCATGAACCTCCCCATTTCTGGCACTTCTCAGGTGGCTACAGTTGAGTTCAACCCCCACCGCTGCCTGTTTTTCGAGGTCTATGCAGAGCGTACTTGCGACAGATCCGATCGTCTCTGCTAAGGCAGCACTCGCACCTCCATGTAATAGGCCCATGGGCTGTTTGGTTCTTTCATCGACGGGCATACTCATGCGCAAGAAATCCGACCCAATTTCGGTAAAGTGCATTCCAAGCATTTCACCCATAGTCTTGTGACTAAGTCCGTTGAGGCCTTTAAGGGTTGCTTCTGTAATCCAGATAGAATCGCTCATTTTCTACTGTTGAGGTGAGTTAAAATAGCTGTTGGGTCAGGCGAATTAATGTGTAATCCTTCTAGTCTGCGGTTCCACGTTAGTTGACGCCTCGCATATTGACGAGAGGCTTGCTTGATCTTTTCAATTGCTGCATCGCGATCACACACACCTTCGAAATAGGGCCACCATTCTCGGTAGCCGATAGTTTGTAAGGCATCAAGTGATCGAAGAGGGTAGAGTTCACGCGCCTCTTCTTCCAGACCTGATGCGACCATGTCATCTACTCGCTGGTTGATGCGCGCGTAGAGCTGCTCACGATTAGGTTCTAGAATTACCCAAGAAGCAGGGTATGGAAGTGGCTGTCTTGGTGCGTTACGCAGCGCTGTGAAGGTTTTCCCACTCGCCGCAATCGCACACAGGGCACGTTGAAGGCGATGCGCATTCTGCTGATCAACAATTTCGAAGTATGCTGGGTCTTGTACTCGCAGTTCTTCTTGTAGAGCTGCGATTCCATGCGTTGCGAACTTCTCTTCATAAGCCTGTCGAACCGCAGGAGGAACATCCGGCATCTGCGGAATCCCCTCCAAGAGCGACTGGACATGAAGGCCAGATCCTCCAGCTATAATGAGCGTGTCGGGTGTTGAATTGTGCCGCGATTCTACGGGACCTTCGGCACCAAAACTTGTTTCAATCACCTTCCGAGCGTCGCGAGCCCAATGTCCCGCACTGTACTTTTCATGAATGCTCACATAGCTCACTAAATGATGCGGAATCGTTGCCAATTGAGTGCTGGTAGGTTTTGCAACACCAATGTTCAGCTCTTTGTATACCTGTCGACTGTCAGCCGAAAGAATCTGCGCGTTGAGTTTTAGCGAAAGCTGAACAGCCAACTCAGATTTCCCGCTTGCCGTCGGACCAGAAATTATAATTAGACGCTTATTCACAAGGTGGAAGGTAGTTGCCCAAGGATGTTTTCTTTGCGGTCGCATATGATCCATTTCATTCTCCGACTATACTGCAGATATTCTCTCTGGATCAACTTTCGAAAGATCTATTTCGAAAACAGAGACAGAGTACCAGAAGTGGCTACGATCATCTATGGCTTAAATCACCCAACGGCTTTCATCGATCCAATCGCGCTCGGATCGCACACACCTGAGCCGTGCTGGTATATGCTCCGTGGAGACATGTTCGCCAATGCCCCGGCTCGATGGTTCCTGCAAAAGATACATAACCTACCTATTTATCGAGAACGTGACGGTGGGCGCGCAGCAGTTAAGCGCAACATTGAAACCATGGCATTCTCTACAGATCGCGTGATTTTGGAGGAGCCGACAATCATTTTGAGTGAAGGTGTCTGCAAACACGAAAGGAGGTTGCGCACTATCCAAAGGGGAACCGCAAGAATGATGTTCCAGGCTTGGAAGAAGGATCGAGCCAAGCCCGTGTGCATCGTCCCTGTAGCGGCAAATTATACCGCTCCAAATCAGTTTAGATCGAGTTTATCCTTATCATACGGAGAACCAATCTTTGCTGCTGATTACAGCGAAGAATACAAGATTAGCCCGCGTGATACCGTCGATGAAGTAACCGCTGAACTCCAGCGTAGAATGAGGGAAATGGTCATTCACGTAGCGGACCCTAAGCGTGATAAGCTTGCTGACAAGCTTTTGCCGATCATTCAAAACTCTTTCCCTGACAAAGGATATCCACCAACTGCTGAGAAGAGCCCATTCACAAGCATTCAACATGCCGCGATTGAAGCCTTAAATGAGTTGGATCACGTAGCTGCCAATTCTCTTGATCAATCTATTGATGACTACCAGCGAAAACTCAAAGAGCGAGATGTAACGGATAGTGGTCTAGCAAATCCTAACTATGGGAATATGGGACGAGCATTCTTCCTATGGCTACTAGGATCTATAGCTATGGTAGGTTTTCTTTTAAATTTTCCAATCGCAGCTTTCACCCAAAAGCAAGCAGAGAAGAAAGTCAAAAATGCGCAGTTTTTCGGTTCTGTCCGCTGGACGATGGGACTGGGATTTTATCTAGTCTACCTCATCATTTGGACCGCTCTTGCAGCGATCATGTTCCGCTGGTTGGCGCTCTTTATTCCGTTGGTATTCCCTTTGCCCGGCTACTTCTTCCTCGTATGGTTTGAGAGCTTCAAATTGTGGAGAGAGTCTGCTCGAATCAAGTCGTTGACTTCAGAACAACGCGATGAACTATTGAAAATGCGCAATGAAATTTTAGCTGAGGTCGGAGTGGCCGTCTAAGAGAGTTCCTAGTTCTCTGAACTGTCTAACTCTTTAGTCGTCGAGATACCAAGTGCCTTCAATTCACGTGCGTGTGAGATAAGCGTAGTCGCTTGTTTGGGACTACGACTTAGCTTATTCATTGCCTTCGCGTAGCTGTCTTGCGCCTTATCTAGCTGATGTCCAACTCCGTTCATGTCTTCTACAAAGCCGACAAATTTGTCATACAGTTTCTTTCCTACGGCAGCGATTTGCTGTGCATTTTCTCGCTGATCTTCCTGCTGCCAGATATAGGATACCGTGCGCATCGTCGCCAGTAGCGTAGAGGGACTTACCAGCACAACATTGGCCGCAAGCGCATCGGTAAAGAGCGAAGGATATTCCTTGGCTGCGAGAATAAAAGCAGGTTCGAGCGGAACAAAAAGCAGTACATAATCTGGGCAATTGATCTGATAGAGATCATGGTATCGCTTCGCTGAAAGCTGCTTTACATGTGTACGTAGACTCAGCACATGATCGCGTAAATGACGCTTTTGCTCTTCTTCTATTTCGCTTCCGCAAAACCGTTCATACGCTGTCAGACTCACCTTTGAATCTACTACCAAACATCGATCACCAGGCAAGTGAATTAAGCAGTCTGGCCGTTGCTGCTGTCCTGTAGCATTCCGAAAACTTCCTTGGGTGGTGAAGTGCGTATCTGCCTGCAATCCCGCAGCCTCGAGAAGCCGTTCGAGTTGGAGCTCTCCCCAATCGCCTTGTGTTTTGCTATCGCCCTTTAGCGCCTGCGTGAGTTGCTTCGCCTCTCTTGAGAGGTCTTGGTTGAGCGTAGTAAGGTGCTCAATTTGAGTTTTGAGCGCGGCTTTGTCTTTCGATTCTTCTGAGAACTTTCGATCAACTTGCTCTTGAAATTCATGCAATTTAGTGCGGACCGGATCGAGCAAGGATTTCAACGAACGGGTATGTTCTTCTCTCAGTGCTGCACCACTTGATTGCAGGAGTTTGTTGGAGATGTTCGCAAACTCTTCTCGGCTCTGTTCATGCAATCGCTTAAAGTCTGATTGCTGTTGTGTTAGGCGTGTTTGTAGGTGCTCCAATTCAGCGCTCGCAGCTTGTTCTTTTTGTTGTGCGATTGAGGATTTTTCGCGTAGGCTGCTGAGCTCAAGTTGGAGTTCAGATAACTGTTGAGCGAGTAAGTCTGATTGAACGTTCGCCCCCGCCAATTCAGCATGAAGTTCCAGCTTTTGCTGCTTTTGTTTTTGCAAGTCCAGCTCGAGTAATTCTACCTGACTTCGCGCCACAAAAGCACCTTGTAGTTCTTGCGGCGAGATCCAAGTCCTCATCCACATCCAAAGTAGGAGTGCACCTAAGCAAAAACCAATAAAAAGCCCTACAACCAACTCAAAAGAGATCGACATACATTACGATTTATTGTAATGTAAAGTCTAACATTAGGGGTTGCCGTCAAGGTTATACACATTGTGGAAAACCTTAATGTAACCTTTGTGAGAGGTGTAGATGTGACAGTCCCTTAGCTCAGTAGCTGGTAGGCAGTGAAAGCAGCCAAATAGGCCAGTCCAGTCATATATACGGTCTGCACGATGGGCCACTTCCACGTTCCTGTTTCGCGTTTCGTGACAGCAAGCGTACTCATGCACTGCATGGCAAACAGATAGAAAAGTATCAAGGAAACGGCAGTGGCCATGGTATAGACCCTAGTACCATCTGGACGTCGCGCCTCACTAAGTCGCTCAGTTATCAAAGCCTCGTTCTCATCGGCCGAACCGATCGCATATAGGGTGGCGATGGTGCCTACAAAAACTTCCCTTGCGGCAAAACTCGTGACCAGTGCAATACCAATCTTCCAGTCATATCCTAATGGTTCAATAACGGGTTCGATCGCCTTTCCAATGCGACCTGCATAACTCGCTTCTAGGCGTGAATTGGCTACATAATCTGCAGCTGCTTCCTCACTGAGTTGAAGGGTCTGCTGCGCTTTTGCAGCATTAGTTTCTGCATTTGCCATGCTATCGCCAGGACCGAAACTTGCGAGAAACCAGAGTACCATCGAAATCCCGATGATGATTTTACCTGCTCCAAAAACGAAAGCTTTGGTTTTTGTCCAAACGTTGATGAACACATTGCGCCAGACGGGAATCCGATACTGCGGCAATTCGATCATTAAATAACTCTGCTCGGTTGATTTGAGCACATATTTGAAAACCAAGGCAGACACCAAGGCAGCTAAAATACTAATGAAGTAGATGCCCATGAAGGCAAGTGCTTGTGCATTGAAGATTCCCCAGACGGTGATGGAAGGAACAGCAAAGCCAATTAAAATCGCGTATACAGGGATTCGTGCAGAACACGAGATAAGTGGAGAAACCAAAATGGTGATCAGACGCTCTTTGGGATTTGAGATCGTACGGGTACTCATGATCGCAGGGATGGCGCAAGCTCCACTAGATGTAAGTGCTACGAGTGAACGGCCGTTCAGACCGAAGCGCTGCATTAGTCTGTCAAAGAGATAGACCGCGCGTGCCATGTACCCTGCTTCTTCAAGTAAGGTGAGGAGAAAGAAGAGAATGGCGATCTGAGGTACAAAAACCACAATTCCTCCCAATCCTGCCAATATTCCGTCTACTAAGAAATCAGCTACATAGCCTTCCGGCAAAACCTCCCGCACGCCGTCTCCAAGCAGAGCGAAAAGGGTCTCAATCATTTCAGTAGGCCAACTCGACCAAGTGAAAATGGCTTGAAAGACTACAAAGAGTACACTGATAAAAATGACTGGACCTGCGACAGGATGAGTGACTATTCTGTCGATTTTATCGGAAACGGTCTCGGTGTCATCTGTTTTGCGAGCAGCGCGAAGCGTAGGTAGGAAGCGATCGAAACGCTGCATGGTTTCTCGCACTTGCCAGCGCATCGTGTCAAACTCAGGAACGTCTATCGCAGCTGCACGAGCGATCCGAATGCCAGCGGGAACAAGCGGATCATCGCCATGATGAGCTACCAATAGCCTTGCATAAGGTGCGTACCTCGGCATACTCGTCGCGAGGTGCTCAGACATTTGCTTCTCATCTGCCGAGAAGGCATAGAAGTTTTGCTTTGGAAGAGATTTGTCCGTCAAGAGGATGCCTACTTGCTCTCGGAGTTGTTTGATACCCTCTCCAGTCCGAGCAGATATCCCAACGACGGTAACCCCAAGCGATTTGCTCAAATCATTAAAATCGAGCGCTTCACCACTTTTTTGAAGTTCATCTACAAAGTTGAGTGCCAAGAGCACTGGAATGCCCAAATCCATTACCTGAGTTAGCAGTAGTAAGTGCTTGTCAAGTTTGTTAGCATCGGCTACATAGACGATCGCATCAGGAGCGCCTGTAGGGTAGAAACCTAACAGGTCATCTAAAACCACGCGTTCATCTAACGAAGATGGATGCAAGGAATAGGTTCCAGGAAGATCAACAAGTTCGACCAAGTGATTTCCGAAGACGGCCGTTCCTGTTTTTCGCTCGACGGTAACGCCTGGGAAATTTCCAGTGCGCTGACGTAGGCCAGTTAGCACATTGAAGAGCGTGGATTTGCCACAGTTTGGGTTGCCAACCAATGCTAGATTGGTGGTCGTTGGTCCAGACTTTCTTGGTGGTAGCGTGTTTGAAGACGTTAGTCCACGCGATGGAGCAGCAGGCAAGCGGCTTCTTTTTTTCTAACGGCTAGAGACCGACCGTCGATTTTAAAATAGCAAGTTTGACCGACCGGCGCCTTGCGAACAAGTTCAACTTGGCTACCAGGAAGTATGCCCATACTCAAATATTTACGGGCAAAACAGTCGTCCGCGAAGCCACATACAATACCTTTTTCTCGCTTTACGAGCTCTAAGGCACTGATTTCTATAGCAGCACAGGAATCTTGAGGTTTTGGGAGTTCAGTCTCCATGCGACAAAGTTATCTAGAAATAGTCTAACTAAGGAGATGCAAGCGTCATTGATTCATCACACTGCCTGTTTTTTATCAAGAACATCGGTGCTGTTTTGACGAAAGTCGACGAATATGGCCGTCTAAACCTCTTGGTTGAGCCTTCGTTAAACCAAGTGACCTTCTCGCGACTTTCTATTATGAAGTTACATTTAGCGAATTTTCGCTAGTGTGGCATCAATAGGGTACTCGAAGTCCTATATTCGTGCCGCTCAAACATTCCAGCTGAGCAGTTCCTAATCCTTTAAAGCCTAGCATGAAAATACTGGTTTGCATCTCAAAGGTGCCAGATACAACAGCGAAGATCAGCTTCACTGATAACAATACTGCTTTTAATACAAGCGGTGTGCAATTCATAATGAATCCTTACGACGAGTGGTATGCACTTGTGCGCGCGGTTGAATTGACCGAAGACGGAAAGGGTGAGACCACCGTGATTAATGTCGGTCCAGCGGCCAATGACGCAATCATCCGCAAAGGCTTGGCGATAGGCGCAGACAAAGCTGTACGCGTGGATGCAGAGCCGAAAAGCACGCATCAAGTAGCCGAAGAGATTGCTAACTATGCAAAAGACAAAGGTTTTGATCTCATCCTTACTGGTAAGGAAACGATCGACTACAACGGTTCTGAATTAGGCGCCATGGTTGCTGAAATGCTTGATCAACCTTACGTATCCTATGCGACGCACATGGAAGTTGAAGGCACAACGGCGAGCATCAAGCGCGATATTGAGGGTGGAGTAGAGCTGCTTGAAGTAGACCTTCCTGCAGTTGTAAGTGCTGCAAAGGGAATGGCTGAGCAGCGTATTCCAAACATGCGTGGAATCATGATGGCGAAGCGTAAGCCACTTGAGACGGTTCCAGCAAGTGCTGGCGCGGAGCACGTAGCGGTGAAAAGCTATGAGCTTCCTGCGGCTAAGGGATCTGTCAATCTCATTGACGCAGAAAACATGGACGAACTCGTCCGTTTACTCCACGAGGAGGCGAAGGTGATCTAGTCTAGCACAAGCACCTTTCTGATTATCCTTTCTAACATTGAAAAATAAGGCCTCATGGCAGTTTTAGTATTCGCAGAAACAGCGAAAAATTCATTTAAAAAGACCGCGCTCGAAGCGGTGACTTACGGCGCAAAAGCCGCAGCTTCATTGGGAACAGAGTGCATCGCACTCGTTATCGGAGATGCTGATAACCCAGCACAGCTTGGCGCCTATGGTGCAAGCAAAGTGCTACATGTTGGAGGCGTTGCAGCTTTCGATTCTCAAGTTTACGCTACTGCAGTCGCAGAAGCAGCGAAGCAGACTGGCGCTTCACTTGTCGTCATGAGCCACTCCAGTACTGGGAAGTCTATTCTCGGTCGCATAGGTGTGAAACTTGACGCAGGTACCGTTCCTGGAGTCAACTCCCTTCCTTCTGGAAGCGCAGGAAGCATGACCTTTGGCAAGCCAGTTTTTTCAGGCAAAGCCTTCGCGCAGGTCGAAGTTTCTTCTCCTATCGCTGTTGTTAGCGTAATGGGGAACACACTACCACCAGAAAATACAGGTGGCGATGCTCCAGTGGAAGCTGTTTCTTACACACTTCCCGCGGCTAAAATTCGCGTGAAGTCTGTAGAGCGTGTAGAGGGTATAACCCCACTTCCAGAAGCAGAGCTTGTCGTCAGTGCAGGCAGAGGCGTTAAGGATCCGGGCAACTGGGGAATCATCGAGCAGCTTGCCGATACACTTCATGCTACTACTGCATGTAGCCGCCCAGTAGCAGATGCAGGCTGGCGCCCTCACCACGAGCACGTCGGACAGACAGGAGTCGCTATACGCCCGAACCTGTATATCGCTATCGGTATTTCAGGAGCGATTCAGCACTTGGCTGGTGTCAACAACTCAAAGACGATTGTCGTCATCAATAAAGATCCTGAAGCACCTTTCTTCAAGGCAGCTGACTATGGAGTTGTAGGCGACTTGTTTGATGTTGTACCGAAGCTTACTGAAGCTATTCAGAAGTATCAAGCACAGCACTAGCAGCCATACACTCCGTACGAATAGTAAAAGCCCAGCGTGATCAATCACGTTGGGCTTTTACATTTAACCCAGATGATGCATTGGGATGCGATAGAATATTCGTCAGGCCAATAAACACAGGCGCTCGCAAGGGAAATTTTCCGCAGACCTAGCACCGCTAGGGTGAGGACAGATTTTTCTTGCATGTGCCAGTGTTTGAAGGCATCACGAATATAATGAGTGATGCTGTTGCATCATCTGGGTTTAAAGAAGAATGGGTAGGCGCCTTAGTTGTAATTAGCCTTATTTTGATTGCGTAACGCAGAAGCTAATTCCGACTTATTCATGCCTGAACGACCGTGAATGTTTACAGATTTTGCCTCTTCATAAAGCTCCGCATAGGAACGATCTAAGTAAGCAGGCTCATCTTTTTGATGTTCGTCCTCGAATTTCGACAGCTCTTCGCCGATGGTTTTGATCACCCACCCCATTATAGTGATGTCATCGAGCCAGCCGAGTAATGGTATAAAGTCAGGAACAATGTCAATCGGGGTAACGAAGTAGAGAATCGCCGCGACAACCAAGATCATGTTTTGTTTGCTTACACCTCGGTACGAGCCATTAGCGTAGGCCTTTACGAGTGCTACCAGCGACTTAAAACTGGAGAAAGCTCCCTCAGCAATTGATTGAAAACTATCTTCCTTGTCGGCCTTATTCATGGCTTTTTGAGCGACCTTGAGCAGTATTACAGGCTTTCCGAGTAAGCCAGCGGCGCGGTAGGAAAGTGTTTTGAAAAGTAAACTCTTCGAAATCTCTTTTGCACTGAATCGTTTTCGTTCCTTTGTCATTGCTTTGCAGTTGGCTACTTAACTAACGCTGAGTTGGCTACGCATTGTTTTCATTTTTTACAGGATTCACATCTCCTTTATGATTTTTAGCACTCTTCGACACAAGATTTTGGCGTTTCTGCTGAGTTGTGGCCTTGCTTTTGGCTGCGTGAGCAAGGGTAAATATTATGACGCCTTGCAGGATGAGGCAGCTGCGAAAAGTGAATTAGGAATCTCCACTATTGACTTGGCCGATGCGCGTGCGCAACTTTTACGTCAGGAAGCTTTGGAAGAAGGACTTCGATCGACTATCAAGCAGCTTGACGGGACAGTCGAGGAGCTCACCAATCAGAGTAGAAACGACCAGAAACAAATAGGTGCTTCTCTCAATAAATCTGCAGTGGAAGTGGAGAGATACAAGCAGCAACTCGACATTACCAATCGAAAGCTGGGTGTCTTAAAAAGCTTCATCGACAAGAGAACCAACCGACTGGCGGAGGTTTCACAACGACTCAATGTTGCGGTGGCTTCGATTCCGAATAGACAGGTGAGCACAACACAGAACTACGATGTCGTCACCATACGATTTGATGAAGGGCTCTTTTTTCAAGGGAAAGGAGACAAACTCTCTGATTTTGGAATAGGCCTTCTGCAAAAACTTACAGGTGCGCTGAGTGATCAAACAGATCTCCTCGTCGAGGTTGTTGCCTATCCAACGGTACCAGCAGGGACACTAAAATCATGGGCTTCAGCCTCAGATAGAGCAAATTTTTTGGCCAGCGAACTTGCTGGAGAGTTTGGGCTTTCGCCAAAACAAGTCAGCGCTTCTAGTAGACAGGGAGAAGTTATCATAATCGACGGTGCTCCAGCGGAGTCCAAACAACGAAAGACGGTCGAACTCGTCATTCGCCTCGATCCGACACGCTACCCAGTTCCGTTAGTAGACTGATTGTATTGCTAAGATCCAGCTGTGGGCTTAGCTTTATTCGATTGGAAAATCCTGTACTTAAAACCGAGTCTAACATTTAAGTAAGAATAGCTTGGTATAAAAGAAGGGCTACTTTCTCGTGTGAGCAATACCGCGCCAGATTCTGTGGTGTACGATTTTTCAAAAATCATCTCAGAAGACCACTTTCCAAAATTCCCTCGGACACCAACATTGAGTCTTCCGCTCCAGGGTGCTGTTGGACTTATCAATGGTTCGTCGTTGTCAACAGGTTCGATTTTAGAGGAAACTTTATAAAGTGCTACACCACCTGCCAGTACTGTAATTACTGGAGTTAAGCGATACCCGACAACAGCTCCGGCACCAGCGTTCACAAGTTCTATTTCAGGCCAATCTATGCTACCCTTGTTACCTTCAGTCTGAAGTCTTACAACCGCTCGTGGCTTCCACTTACTGTGTTCTAAGAGAAGTGCCGATCCCTCTACATAGTAACCTAAGTAGGTGTTTGGCCCAACAAAATCATTGCGGAATGCGAGGGGAATGGGATCAACAGCAGATACTGAACCTAGCACCCCAAAGCCCACCTCTATTTCAGATTGGGCTCTGGTCAAAGAGGCCACAAGAAGCAGTATTGGGAAGAGGATAACATATCTGATCACCTGCACAGAACGAAATCTTTCTCATTCTATTGAATATGATGTCAAAAAAAATGAAAATCATTTTTGAGGGCAGGCGTGGCCGGCCCTACTTCCCGATAAGCTGGCCTCCAAAAAGACTTTCGACGAAGGCTTTTTTATTGAAGATTTGAAGCTGCTCAACGCCCTCACCTACACCGATGTACTTAATTGGCGTCTGAAATTGATCGCTGATGCCGATCACGACACCGCCCTTAGCTGTACCGTCAAGCTTGGTTAGGGCGATTGAAGTAACATCGGTTGCATCCGTGAAATGCTTGGCTTGCTCATAAGCATTCTGGCCAGTTGATGCATCAAGTACCAAAATGACCTCATGTGGAGCACCTTCCATGTTCTTCTGAATGGAGCGATGAATTTTCGATAGCTCGTTCATCAACCCTACCTTGTTGTGCAAACGTCCGGCAGTGTCGATGATTACAACATCATAGCCTTCTCTCACTGCCATGTCTGTTGCTTCGTACGCGACTGCGGCGGGATCTACATTCATTCCTTTGCTGAAAAAGCCAGCTCCGGTACGTTCTGCCCAAATTCCAAGTTGATCTACAGCGGCTGCTCGGAAGGTATCGGCAGCTCCAAGGAGTACTTTATGTCCCTTTTGACGGAATTGATGCGCAAGCTTTCCTATGGTAGTAGTCTTTCCGACACCATTTACACCTACAACAAGTATTACGGCAGGCTTCGCTTCAGTAGGAAGTACATAATCCTCGTAGTCTGCGGTGTTCGCATCAGACATCAGTCGTACGACTTCGTCGTGGAGTAGGGCAGTGAGGTCGCTCGCGCCTAGGTATTTATCCTCGGCAACGCGTTTCTCTAGTCTATTGATAATCTTGATGGTGGTCTCAAGGCCAACATCGGACGCGATGAGGATAGATTCAATCTCGTCAAGAAGTTCTTCGTCAACGCGAGATTTACCGGCAACGGCTTTACCCAGCTGTCCAAATAAGGAAGTCTTGGTCTTCTCTAAGCCTTGATCGAGGTCTTCTTTTTTTTCTTTGCTGAAGAAGCGCTTAAAAAAGCTCATGCGATTGTGTATTGGGGCGACCTCTAGGAAATGGTGCGAGGGTGTTTGAAATTCTAAGTGCGAGAGTAAAGTAAGGGAATGTAATTGTTCTGTACGTACTCAAGCGTATACAATAGACGTAAAAAGGGCCCACCTGGTTGAGGTGAGCCCTTTATTTGCATATGGGACTAGCGGGCAAGCTTACTTGCTCGCGAAAAATGCTTTTACTTTGTCCTTGTGGACGATCTGTTCCTTGAAAGTGATCTTGCCTGTTTTAGGATCTTTGATCGACTTTACAACTTTCACGTGGTCGCGACCAGATCCTGCGTTAGCAGCACGTTGGGCAACACGGGCGTTCTTGGATACTTTAGCCATTTCGGTAAGGTTTTAAAGCCGTGAGGCGATTACTTAATTTCGCGGTGAACAGTCATCTTGCGAAGAACTGGGTTATACTTCTTTAGCTCAAGGCGGTCAGGAGTATTCTTACGATTCTTTTGAGTTACGTAGCGGCTAGTGCCTGGTTGGCCACTAGCTTTGTGCTCAGTGCACTCAAGGATGATTTGGAGGCGGTTGCCTTTGCTCTTTTTTGCCATGGTAGGAAGAGTTGTTTAGTCTGCCGGAGGCGACTAGAGCTTTACACCAGTTGAAACACCCTTACGCTCAAGTTTCTTGAGGTAAGCGTAAACGCCTAGCTTGTTAATCGATTTGATCGCGTTGGTTGAAAGCTTCAAACGCACAGTTTCGCCAGTTTCAGGAATGAAAAAGCGCTTAGATTGTAGGTTTGGTAAAAAACGGCGACGCGTCTTGCGATTAGAGTGGGATACGTTGTTACCGACGGCAGGTCGTTTCCCAGTGAGTTGACATACTTTAGACATGGTGTCGGTTTTAACGAGTAGTGATCCTGTCAGGATTCGAACCTGAAACCTCTGCATCCGTAGTGCAGTGCTCTATCCAGTTGAGCTACAGAACCATTGATTAACCAAAATGGCCTTTCAAGCGGCTGCAAAGATAGTCCCTATGTTTGAATAGAAAAACACCTTGCACAAGATTTTTTCACATTTTTTTGAAGGCTGAAAATGAGCTATTCGCCTCGGATTAGAGACCGTGTTTGTGTAGCGTCACCAGCTCCAGTAGAAAGGAAGTAAAGTCCGTTACCGAGGATGCTTACAGGTAGTTCAACTTCCCTATACCCGTTGTCGAGATCTAGGTTTTGTCGAAAGACGACTCTTCCTATTGGATCATAAATGCTTACAGGGCAAGTATTCGTCGTTGGTGAAGACACCATCTCGAAGGTGAAATGACCTTGCGCTGGGACTGGATTAGGATATAGACTAATGATACCGCAATCTTCTCCTTGAATGCATGCGCCTGCGACTTGCTCAGTAGCAATGTTGAGTTGTACAATATCATTCTGATATTCACCTACACTAGCTGTGGATCTCAATAAAGCACGTTTCAAACGTGAAGCTGTAGCCATTGGCGCCTGAAAAGCTTGACGTTCAAAATCGGCACATGGTGTCTGATATAGCAGCGAAAGACTTCCCGCAGTTAAGGCCGAGGCCGCGGAGCTACCACTAAGACGAAGCGTATCAGTTTGGGTTAAGGCATAGGCTGTATTATCTGACGGAAGGAAAAGCGGCATATTACTTTCGTCAAAACCTCTTATGTCCCCGCCAACATCACCTATAAAGGCGAAGGCTGTATTGAGGAGCGCATCATGATCAATGCTAGTAGGGAAGTCAGATGAAACCTCAGCATCATCATTTACAGTCGCTCCGATCGCGAGTACGCCCAAGGTTTCCAGTCTGTCGAGGACGTTTGGAATAAGCGTGCCTCCTTCTCGCAATAACAAACCTCCTTGTGGGGTCACATAGCTCACGACTAAGGCACCATCTGCTCCTTGACTCTCATTGTAACGTGATCGCAGCGGAGCGATGTACGCAGCGCCTTCAATCCATTGTGCGAGGGTGTTACCCTCTAAAGGCAAGACGCTGCCCGTCCAATCTACACCTGCAATTCCAAAGCCATCGTTCGCATTGGCAGCCGCAATCGCAGCAACTGCAAAACCGTGGTTTCCTTCTGAGAAGTCGCTACTCCTTGCGGTCAGGTTAAAGCCGTTCGCATCGTCTATGTAACCGTTACCATCATCATCAATTCCATTGCTCGCTAGCTCGTCTGAGTTAGCGTAGATTTTCCCTTCAAGGTCAGGTGAGTTCAAGTCGAAATTCTGATCAAAAATCGCGGTTACAATCCTTGAAGGTGGGGGAGTGCCTTCTGCACCGTAGACAGTTTCCCATCCATCAGAAGCTTGCATGTCGCTGAGGCTCGTCTGGGTTTGGAAACCAGGGTCATTTGGTTGGCGTCCACGAAGAATCAAGCGAATGTTCGGTTCGGCCGCTGCAACAGACGACATCGCCTCAAGCTGTGCAACGTGATCTGAAAGTGCTCCACCCGCTGAATTATAAAGATGAATATTCCAATCACTGCTTAAGGTTCTTACAATCGATAGTTCTCCAGCGTCGTCTGTTAGCGTATTCGGTGGAGTTTGATTCTCTTCGAATTGGACAATCATATCTCCAACAAGACAATCCTCTAAAAGCAAGCTCTCAATGGCTTTGCGAACGTTGAGTCGTTTTCCGCTTGTGGTCTGTGCCGCAAGTCCAAAAGCTTCATCACCTGATTGGAGCATGGCGTCTTTCACAATCAATGCTGCCCCGGCAGGGTCGAGCAGAGAAATTTCATCTAATGTCGGACAGTCTATCGAGTAGGCGAGTGCAATCGCTCCAGCTACATGGGGCGTTGCACCTGAGGTGCCTGAAAAAGTGGGATCTGGATTCCCCAAGGATACGTAATCAATCGTTGGGTATTCTTCACCTGGTGCGGCGATGTCTACATCTGTTGTTGAATAGGAAGAACTTCGAAAAATGTCGTCTTCTCTGTTGCTTGCTGTTACGATGATTAAATAATCGCTCGTACAGTCGCTAGAAGGATCTGGATTTTGATCTAGATTACCTAAATTATTACTTGTAGCCCCAATACAGAGGATGCCTTCTTCGCCAGCGCGATCAAAGGCATCATTCAAATCGGGATCACAAGTACCTGAGTTTAACGCTCCTAGTGACATGTTGGCTACAACAACGTAGGCTCCTTCAGCTCCATTAGTTTCGTTGTATCGGCGACGAAGATCAGTCAGGTAATCAAGCGCTAAAACCCACTGACCAAAAGAAGCAACTTGAAGAGGAACCATGCTCGTCTCCCAGTTGACACCAACTGCTTGAACACCATTGTCACCCCTTGCGCCCAAGGTTCCCATGACTTTCGTGCCATGGTTATGTCTTTCAAAACCGTTCTGATTATCGGTATAATTCCATCCCGATACATCATCTACAAAACCATTGTTATCGTTGTCGATGTTATCGTTTGGGATTTCGGCTTGGTTTACGAAGATGGCGTCCCGTAGGTCGGGATGATTGAGTTGAAAACCATTATTTTCAATCACTCCGATCGTTATTTTTCTCCCACTAAAAGACGATCCTCCCGTTGTGTATTCCCAAGCGGCAGGAGCCTCTATCTGCTCCATGTCCCACTGATCTGAGAAAGTTGGATCGTTAGGTATCCGGTTACGTGGCTCCACAGGTTGGGAAATTGAAACGCGAAGAACTCCTGGAGTTGCTTCCCATTCTTCAAGGCTCTTACTAGATTTTACAACTGCAATGTGACGGCTTCTGGCGGATCGCAAATCGGACCATACGGGAGCTGGATCTTGTGTATTTCCAGATTTACTGGCTAAATCAAACACCTCTTTTTTAGCAGTGGATACTGTTTTTACGGAAGTAAACTCAACGATTACTTCTAGTTGCTTTTGGGCAAAGAGGGAAATCGAAGTCATCAGGAGAGTAAGAATAAAACCTATACGGATAGTCATGTCTAGTAAGCGTTGAGCGACTTATGGCTACTATAGTAACGTGAAATTGTGCATGAAGGTGCCTAGATTAAACCTTAAGACGCTCATCCGACACAAATACCCAGATATTATTACTGATCGATCGCTCTCACGAAATCTTGTTCGCCAGCTCTAACTGCAAAGGAGAGGCGATTTTCGGACGGTGGTATTGGGCAACTGAATCCGTCGCCATAGGCGCACCAAGGATTGTATGCTTTGTTGAAGTCGAGCTGAAAATTGCCAGAATCGAGGTCGGCTTTGCTGACGTCGAGGTAACGACCTCCGCCATAGGTTTCACTACTATTTGTATCATCCCAGAACGGTAAGAAGAGTTTGTCTCCAAACAGTGGATGATTCACAAACCTCAAAGATTCGTACATCGTGAGTTGGTGCATGCTTCCGCCAAAACGAAAGAAAACCCTCGCATACGGACGATACTCTTTCTCCTCTCCCGAAGAGGTTGGAAAGTTCAGGATGGTGCTATCTGCTAGTGGCAGGAAAATCGTCTCAAATATGAAAGTATCATTCGGTTGGTAAAACCTAACGTTTCTAATTGAATTGGTATCTAGCGGAGATTGAGGATTACTGATTAATTGGGAAAGTTTTACTTTCCGATTCTGAAGTAACGTGTAGCTGTAATCATCTCCATGCTGCGCATAAAGTGATCCCGAAATCATTGAAATGATCAACAGGCCAATTGTAAGTCTCACAGTGTAAAGGTAATCATATCATAACTATCAGACTATAAAACGCTTGTGCCCGCCAAAGGGTAAATAAAAGAGGTGATAAACGTCGCCGTCTATCACCTCTGAAACCTTGGGAAAAGATGAATTACTCTTCTTCATAAGCCGCAGACTCATCCGCTGTGTCTGGATGAGTTAGACTCACGCGCTTAGCGATATTTTCTCCTCGATCGTTTTCAGCGATGGTAAAGGTCACCATGTCACCAATACGTAACGCTTTGAAGTCAACGCCTTCAACATCCCCATGATAGAAAAATAGGTTGTTGTCTGGCCAGTTGATAAAACCGAAACCGTTTTTGAGGCTCATCACCTCAGAGGTTTGTGGGTCTTCATCGTCTTCATAGACGACTTCCTCGGCCACACGAGAAGTCTCATAGTCTTCGCGGTACTCTTCATGACGAGAATCATGACTGACGAATAATTCATCAACCAATGGTTCTTCATCTTCGAGAGGGTCGTCAATGATTGACGTCATATCAACTGGATACGTCGACCAGTTAAGTAAATCTTGAGAGACACGCGTTACCGACATACGGCCGCCATCTTCTTCAAATTCGAAATTCCATGAAAGGATCATGGTGCGCACACCGAGTGCTGGCAATTTGCGTACGAGTGGAACGTAGTCACCGTCAGAAGCAATAAGAACGAGTACGTCAATCTGGTCAAGACCAGCTAGTGCCATAGCTTCTACAGCGAGAAGTACGTCTATTCCGCGTTCTTCTAAACGGCCATAGCTACTTCTAAGGGGAAGGTGCTGGCTTTGGACGAACTCCGACATTAAGATGTCGCTGAATACTCTATCGTAATAAAGACGATTGTCTTTTTCTTTTGCTGATTTGGCTGAAAGTCTGCCTCTGAAGTACTTAGCCTCTACAATAGAGCATAGATGTGCTTCTGTATTTTCTTCCTCAGCGACTTTCGCCTTGATAAAATCGTGCAGGCCAGCTATGCTGATGCGACGTTTTCGGTCATGATTGTAATTGTAAAAGTTTGAAACGTGGAGAAAGTAGTTTCCGTCGTAAAAAACCCCTACTCTCGTAAGTTTCTTTTGTGATCTGGACATTTGAAAAGGGTTTGCTCTTTGCGATAAAAAAAGTAGAAAGAGATTTCTTTCTATCATAGAAATATGGAACGCGCACAGGATTAGCTGTCGAATTCGCCGCAATATGCGAATATTGTTCGTCTAGTTGTTAAAAAGCGTGAGTTAACTTCTAGCCGACAAACTTCGTAACTGCTAATTATTGATGTAATAAAGAGGTTCACTCAATGCATCCAGCAGAAAACGCATCTAGTCCAAGACTGTTTTGTCGAAAACCTTTAATAGCTTTCTTGTGACAAGTGGTGCTGAAAAGTGTGTGAATCGGCAATTTTGCAGAAGGAAAGTATGGACTTTAGTCCATCTGGGTCGCATTCATGAAAATGCGATTCCATCGAATTCCATTTCCTATAGAAGCATCTTTTGTTGAAAACCAAATGAAGAGTGGTTTTCCAACGATGTGGTCTGCAGGGACAAAACCCCAAAAACGGCTATCTTCTGAACTATGCCGATTATCTCCCATGGCCCAGTAATAGTCTTGTTGGAAAGTGTACTCTTTCGCCTGTTGGCCATCAATGTAAATCGCACCGCCTTTTACTTCGAGATCATGACCTTCATATACACCAATAATGCGGGTGTAAAGAGCGATGTTGTTAGGACCTATAGCTACTGTGACACCAGCTTTTGGTACGGTGAGCGGACCGAAATTATCCTTCGTCCATCCCGAGAAATTTTTCGGGTCGTGCGGAAAAAGCTTAAATTTTTCTTGTTCATCCCTCTGTGCAAGCCTCGCACGCATATCAGGAGTCATGCTACGACGTGAGGTGTCTTTTGCAGGTGAAAGCTCATTCAACGGCTCGATAACGATGCCCTGGGCGATTCCTTTAAGTTTTTCAACTTGTCCTTTATTCAAGACGACAAAAAAAGATTTTTGTGAGAGTACTTGGGTTGCTTCACTGGCATTTCTTGCACCCAGATCTTCCGTCGAAATGCCCCAATCGTAAAGCTTGTCGAATGAAAGGAGTGCATTTGAAGTATTGGTTACCTGATAACGGAACTGAATGTTCGGAGCATCCTTCGCGCGTTCTCCGTTTATAAAAAGGTCTCTATTTCGAATCTCTACAACATCTCCAGCGATAGCTACAGCCCGCTTAACGTAGTGATCCTTCTTGTCGAGTGGGCGCGTGATAAGCTCAACGTTTCCACGAGCAATTTGATTGGCGTGCTGTGGCCATACATTACCAAACCTGTAGTCTTCTGCAGACCAAGTACGGCCTGGCATAACGTAAACTGAGTCGCCGAGAGGGTAGTTGAATACGATTGGATCATTACGATCAATTTCTTCCAAGGCTGGAAGACGTACCATATCTAAAGCTGGCTTCTCTAAATAGCTTTCACCCAAATCGAAAGGGAGGCGATTATGCAGCAAAGGAATCATTGCGATGGTCTTTGGCGTGCGAATTCCATAGTGCATCTTGGATACTAAGAGATAATCTCCTACGAGTAAGCTTCCTTCCATTGAACTCGTCGGAATAGTGAACATCTCAAAGACGAACAAACGGATAAGAGCAGCCGCAGAAACTGCAAAAATTATTGCTTCCGCCCATTCTCTTCCTCCCGAACGCTTGTACGGACTCTCGATGATAAGTCGTTCGGCCTTCCGTTTCTCACCTCGTGTATAGGCTGTTGCAATGGATTGCGCGTATTCCTTCTCTCGCTTCAGGATAGGACCTTCGTAGGTTGCCTCCGCTTTGTTGCCGAGTATGTAAAAGTAAACTGGAGATGCCACGACAGCTAAGAAGCTATCGATGAACTTGAACTGATTAAACGACCGCGCAAGGTCTACACATAGTCCAGCAAAAATGAAAACGTTTACCAGTGGTACGAGCAACCAGAACGCGAAGGTGCCTTTTCGACCGACCAGTTCTGCCCACTTCATGAAGTTGACCATCGGAATCCAAGCATCGCCAGCTTTAAGGCTCATTCCTTCAGGAAGGTTTGGTATTGCTTTCGCGAAAACCAGTGACAAGCTGTAACAGAGAACCAGGTAACTTATTAGCAAGAAAATCAGAAGACCCATAGGAGATATCAAGTTCGTAGCGGCGAAAGTAGTCCACTTCGCTTATCGTTAGTTGATCTAAACGACCAACCTTAAAAAATTGAAGACAAGTGTCTTAAAATCTAGCTGGGCAGTCTGCGATTACAAAGATGCGTTCTCGTTTGGCTAAATGGCTGAGATAGACATCGAGATGCTTTTCAACATATCCGCCTTTAATGCACCTAAACGCAATCGGAATGCGGACCACAGCCCCTGGTTCAATTGGCTCTCT
>CALDUE010000031.1 GCA_937923485.1 uncultured Saprospiraceae bacterium | reverse complement strand
ATGCAAAATCAAAGTTAGGCCAAAGGCCGTCAGCTAGAAAACGATTCCCAAACCAACACTCAACACGTCGGCAGAACCCGCTTGATTCTCGAAAGCCTGCGTCAAGCCCCACTCGTATCGAGCATGGACGTTAAAGCGGAGAAAGTCTACTGCCACACCACTCATTACACCGAAGGCGAGGTTGCGCTGACCGCCTAAATCGCTCACAAGCTTTTCTTTGATACTAGCCGTTGCGACTGGTCCACCTTGGAGATGGATGGCAGCCGTACCGTTTAAACCTAGGCGCAAACCTGCCTGCAAAGGGATTTTGAGCGATACGTGATTTTGCTTACCAAGGTCTTGAGGCAAATTTACGTCTCTTAAATCGACAACTCGACTATTGGTGTTGTAGTAGTGGAGTCCAGGCTGAATGTAGAGGATCTTCTTTCCAATTCTGAGATCAGCGCCAGCATGCCAACCACTCCGGCCTTCTAGTTCGATATCGGCGGGGGCGACGTTGATCGCATCTACTCGTTCATTGAGATAACCATGAAGGCCTACACTAGGAATGAGTTGAGCAGAAAGCATACTCGTAGTGAAGAGACTGATAGCTACGAGGAAGAACATTGACTTTTTCATCGGTAGGTGTTTTGGTTGTGGTAGCAAGAACATGGCTTTCTGAGGTTTTCGCACAACAAGGGGTATGACTTTAACCGCGTTTTAAGGCAAACACTGTCATGACATAAGCTCCTTAACACTTTTACAATACGTCTTAAGAGTTTGGGTGTTGCTTTGGCGCAAATCCTTGAGCCGCGACGCACCAACCTTGAAGGAAGTAAACTTGGAACTATCTGATACGAACAACTGTTCGTATCTTTGAAGCAACATTGCATATATCATGGATACCGCACGTTTAGAAGAACAATTTGAAGCACGCATTGCAGCTGACGACCGCATCGAGCCTAGGGATTTCATGCCTGATGCTTATCGCAAAACGCTCATCCGACAGATTAGTCAACATGCACACTCTGAAATCGTAGGTATGCTCCCCGAGGGTAACTGGATCACTCGTGCACCAAGTCTTAGACGTAAGGTAGCCTTACTTGCAAAAGTGCAGGATGAAGCTGGACATGGCCTATATCTATATAGCGCTTGCGAAACGCTTGGAATTGATCGCTCTGAACTGCTAGACCAGCTGCACAGTGGTAAGGCGAAGTACTCCAGTATCTTCAACTACCCCACCCTTACTTGGGCCGACATGGGAGCTGTTGGATGGTTAGTTGATGGCGCTGCTATCATGAACCAAGTTCCTTTATGTCGTTGCTCTTATGGTCCATATGCACGCGCTATGGTGCGTGTTTGCAAAGAGGAAAGCTTCCACCAACGTCAAGGATTTGAATTACTTCTCACCCTAAGTAGAGGCACGGAAGCCCAAAAAGCGATGGCACAGGATGCAATCAATCGCTGGTGGTGGCCTGCTCTTATGATGTTTGGCCCTACCGATGAGAACAGTCCAAACACAGCTCGTTCTATGCGTTGGAAGATCAAGCGATTCACCAACGATGAGTTGCGGCAGAAGATGGTCGATGTTTGTGCCGAGCAGGTCAAAGCACTCGGTATGACACTACCTGATCCAGACATCAAATGGAATGAAGAGCGAGGTCACTATGACTTCGGAAAAATCAATTGGGACGAATTCTACAACGTCATCAAAGGAAACGGACCTTGTAACAAGGAACGCCTTGAGGCAAGAAACAAAGCGCACAACGAAGGTGCATGGGTCCGCGAAGCTGCAGCTGCATATGCTGCGAAGCAAGCCGCCCGTGAAGCACAATCTGCAGAAGCGGCATAGTACACTCTGACTCTTACAACTCCCCAATTATGCAAGGCGAACTTTTTGAGGTATTCCTCCGCTCACGCAACGGTCTTCACCACAAACATGCGGGCAGCCTTCATGCTGCCGATGCTGAAACTGCTTTACAGAATGCGCGTGATGTTTACACGCGCAGAGGTGAAGGTGTAAGTATATGGGTAGTGCCTAGCAAGTTCATAACGGCCAACGACCCGAACAATAACGACAGCTTGTTTGAGCCAGCTGATGATAAAGTCTACCGCCACCCAACGTTTTATGACATCCCCAAGGAGGTCAAAAACATGTAAGTACATCCATTCTGCCTTCCTTATAGATTCTACACCGTGGCTGATATTACCCGCAACGACGCGCTTCTTCAATACTGCCTTCACCGAGGCGATAGCAACCTAATCTTAGGCCAACGCATCTCTGCATGGTGCGGTCATGGTCCTGTTTTAGAGCAGGATATTGCACTCACGAATGTTGCACTAGACCTTGTAGGTCAGGCGCGTAGCTACTATCAGCATGCGGCTGAACTTGAAGGAAAGGGTCGAACAGAAGATGATTTCGCCTATCTCAGAAATGAAAATGAATATCTAAATCCTTTATTGTGTGAGCTGGAGAATGGGGATTGGGGTAAAACAATAATGCGTCAATTTCTATATGACGCACACCATTTCATACTACTCCAAGCATTGCAATCGTCAAGTGATGAGCACTTGTCCGATATCGCTAAAAAGAGTTTAAAAGAGGTCACCTATCACCGCCGTTACTCAAGCGAATGGGTTGTACGTCTAGGTGACGGCACACCTGAAAGTCATCGTCGCATGCAAGTCGCATTGGATGACACGTGGCGCTACACTGGCGAGTTACTCACTTCTGCCCCGGTTGATGAGGCAGCCTTTGCGTTTCAGCTTGCGCCAAAACCAGAATCACTCGCTAAAGAATATCACGCATTTGTGGAAGGGGTTTTGGCGAAAGCTCAACTGACAATCCCTGAAATCGCAACAACTGCAATGCAGCAAGGAGGTAAACGAGGAACCCACACCGAAAAGATGGGATATCTACTCGCTGAGATGCAGCATCTACAGCGCGTCCATCCTGGAGCTACCTGGTAACCTACATATCGTAGGTAAATGCGACCTTGCGAAGGTGAAACTCTATTTACTTTTTCTACTTTTTGCATTAAGTGCATGCACTCAATCGGTAACCTCTAGATTGGCTGAGTCTACTGACTGGATCATCCTGGAGGATACAGGAGAGCAGACCAATTGCAATGCGTCAGCTAATTACGAGATTGATACCACGCACCTAGATTTTTGGCCGATTAAATACGTGAGGCTTGGACTTCATGTCATGGACAGGACTTCTCGTCCATTCTCTTTTGATACGATCAACGGACCAGACCAGCTGAAGACGTTGATCAAAATGAGCAATGACATCTTGGCGAAGCGACAGCACCTCTTACTTCCGAAAGACAACAATTATCCAGCGTTAACCACGCGAATGAGGTATGAGATTAGTCCCGATGTAGACCCCACTAAAGATGGCATCTATTTTCACTACGATGAAGAAATGCCGTACCATATGCACAATGGAAAATTTCAGAATAGAGGAGACGGCAAAATTTTCAATAAATATAAGTACAGGAACGATTCAATTTTAAACGTCTTCTTCATTGCTCACCATCCTGATTCTGTAGCTAGTAAGACGTACGGTACAGGCAATGCAGGTGTTGCCTTTGGTAGCAGATACCTAAAAATGGTGGGCCACTGGCACGACTTTCAAAAGCCATGGGAAGTGCGTAAAACACTATTACACGAAATAAGTCACATCTATAAATTAAATCATTCTTGGATTAAGAATGATGGCTGTGATGACACTCCCGTACACAAAAATTGTTGGAATTACAATTCGCCGGCAGGTTGTACAGAAGTAAGTAATAATATAATGGATTACTCGGCTCTCTCAATAGCCTTTTCTCCATGCCAAGTAGGAAGAATGCATGCTGCGATGTCTCGCGAAAAATCTAAGGCAAGAGCATACGTAAAACCTAATTGGTGTGAAGGAACAAACCAGCATGCTGAGTTACAAGATAGCTTTGTATTGCGTCGGGAGACAGATTTGGAAGGTGATTTAACACTCTTACCCGGATCTTATCTCGAAGTGCGTTGCCGATTGAGCATTCCTAAGGGCCATCGAATTACAGTCTTACCTGGTGCTACTCTAGCCCTTGCAGGAGGCAGGATTCACAACAGCTGTGGATTTAAGTGGGAAGGAATATTTGTTGAGCGAACCAAACGCAGACACGGTAATCTTATATTAATGGGAGGCGGAAGCATTGAAGATGCATTAGGAGGATCAATTCTTCCTGACCTATTGCCTTCAACAAATTAAGATGAAGAAGATATATGCATATTTTATCATTTGGATTCCGCTGTTCATACTATTTGGTTTCGTTCAAGATGCTGGTTATGTCACAGATTATATTGGCTGGCAGGAAAGAGTAAGCCAAGGAGGTTTTCTAGGTGCTCTTCATACCTACGACTACCCCGCACAACTTCAAGGCTACACTTTATTAATGTGGTTGACCGAGCAACTAAGAAGCAGTAGTACATGGCTAGTTCACGCCCTGACAATATCAATATACGCCGGAGGAGCCCTACTTCTTAAAACTTTGATCGAACGTGTTTTACAAGACCACGAATCCCAAAACTACCTATGGGCTGGCTGGTTGGCCGCAGCGCTTTTTACACTCGCTCCAGGAAATACAGAGATTTTAATCTGGCGTGTTTGTCTACATTATTTAGTCAGCATAGTAGTTTGGTTAAGTAGTTTACTGCTACTCCGAACGTATTTATCTGCGGGTAAAAAATCTAACCTTTATTGGGCTATGGCCATACAGGTGATTGGGCTCTTTTCGTTAGAGCTGGCCTATGCACTTCCTATTGCTATTTTCGGCTGGACCTTTTACTACGTTTTCTTTTTAAAAATTGGGACATGGAAAAGAGCTAGTGTAGCTGCGCTAGGAGCGATCATTTTGGTGATGCTTCATCTGTTACTTACCTACATAGTGCAGGGTGCGTGGATAGGCCATTATGGCGCAGATGTTGCAACTTCTCAGCCTCTTTCAGAAATAATAGCAGCCCCGTGGAGATGGATAATGCGTTCGGCATTCCATTACAGGTTTTGGCCAAATGCTTTGAAAAAAGGACTTACCTCCTACCTAGGGAATCCAGTAATCAGCCTAACACTCTACGCAATCGTGGCACTGGGATTGGGGCTAGCTATAAGGAACTGGTCGCGCTTACGTAAGACCCATCGAGCGCCAAGACCTAGCAATGCACTTCTCCTTTGGGTATTTCTCGCTGGAGCGGGAACGGCCGCCATCTCCCAACTATACTTCTACGATTTCTTTCTCGTAGAAAATGATCGACTAGGCGCCTTACCTATTGTATTTGTTGCGGCTTTTACAGCTACACTTGCCACTTTGATTCCAAAAAGATTGGGCATTACATTAGGTATCATAGCGACAATTATTTCAGGAGCTGTCCAAGTTCATACAATCAACGTCTGGGCAGAAAGTCAACAGACTATTACAAATTTATGCTCAAGCTATTCAGCTTCAATAAATGATGCGATTGGTCGTAACAAAAAACCTGAGCGGGTATACCTTTTAGGTTATGCGCGATCGTATCAAGGTGCAAAAATGCTTGCCGACGACAGACCTGATCATAGTGCCCTCTCTGGATATTTGTCGAGTTCAATTAGTGCCCCTTACACAGGGATGCAGGAAGGAATAGAACTTGTAGATGTCTCTCAATTCCATCAATTATCCTTGACAGATAAATACAAAGCAAGATGGGAAGATGGCAAGCTATATGTTGCGCTTAATGCACCTGGCAGTTGGATGATGCAGAACGATTTAGGCATATCGAGCCGATACAACGAAACATATGGATATGACCTCAAAGTTGAGCAGTATCGCATAGTTCTTTCTTGGGAAACTCCACCAGAAAAAAATACGATTTTCTTATATCAAGTCGACAATCAGTTCATTGAATTACCCTACGAAGGTCTCAATTTGACTATTCCAGTCGAAACCCCTCAATAAAAGACAGCCATATCATCAAGTCCCTTTCTTTCGAGTACTGGAACTTTTGCATCCTCTGCAGGATATCCGACGGGCAAAAGCAAAAACGCGCGTTCGTTTTCAGGTCGATCTAGGACCTTTTGAAGAAAATTCATCGGACTAGGCGTGTGTGTCAACGTGACAAGTCCAGCATTATGAATAGCCGAAATAAGAAAGCCTGCAGCTATACCTACAGACTCATTTACGTAGTAATTTTTCGCTTTAGAACCATCAGGATTTAGGTCATATGCTTTCTTAAAAATTACGATTAACCACGGAGCATTCTCTAAAAAGGGCTTATTCCAGTCCGTCCCAAAGACGCTCAAGTCTTCGAGCCAATCCTCACTCATACGTCCATGATAATTCTCGTACTCCTCTTTTTCGGCAGCCTTTCTAATCTTTGACTTCACTTCTTGGCTACTTACAGCACAAAAAGTCCAAGGTTGCTTATGCGCTCCACTAGGAGCGCTACTTGCTGATCGAATGATAGACTCAATAACGGCGCGATCCACAGGTTCTGACGAAAAGCTTCGTACTGACCTACGTTGCTCCATTGATTCTTCGAATAATGTTGCTGCTTGAAGAGATTCAACAGCACTCATCTTACTGCTTGTGTAAGGAATGAACTGCTTTTCTGAAGACATAGGTGTTTTACTGATTTTGATCAAAAGGTTAAGGCTTGCGTACAAAGGTAACAATCCTCAATTCGCAATAAAAAAGCCCCCGACTACAGTGTAGCGGAGGCTTGCTTGATCAGGGGATTAGAGGCGAACGCTATAAGGCTTTACTCGCTTCTTTTTCATAGTTACTGATGTATTCGTTCAAGAGACCGCTGATGATGTCTTTGAGATAATTCCCTTCGACACGTGCAATGGATTTTAAACGAGAAAACCTATCACGGTCGTAGGTGAACGTAACTCGTTTTCTGACAGATGGAACGTCTTCCTCAATCGCTCGAGGCACTTCGCCATTTGTCGTATCACGAATCAGTCCGTCAAGACCTGAGAATGCTGGCATTCTGCGACGCGGGCGATGCCGCGTTCGGTTCGTCATTTCTTCGGTTGGCGCTGTGGCCTCACGAGGTCGCTCAACACTAGCTGCAGCAAAGAGAGATTCAAGGTCGGAGGTAAAACTCTTACCGCTGCGTTGTGCTGAGGTGCTTGCCGTTGCTTTAGCTTTTCGAGCTTCAGCAGTCGCCTTTGGCTTAGCTTCTTCCTCGGAAGTTTCTATTAGCCAAGGGCTGTTGTCAATATTAGGCTCGTATTGTGCCGCCTCCGAGAAGACACTATCGAGACCTGATGTAAAATGCTTCTTACTCACCGTATTCGCGTTTGGAAGGTCCTTTCTTTAAGGTAAATTAAGGACCAAAGATTTAGAGACTCATGGATAAAAGCTTCTGGGATAGAGCCTTGCTTATCCATGCAAGTCTACGATTTGGCGAGGTTGAGCTTGAGGCTGTGCGGCCTGTTGTCTAGGAGCCACCAGCTCAGGGGTTCCCTTAGGCATTGAATCCATTGGTTGGCGAGTAGCGACTGTAGAAAGCTTTTGTGCTTGTGGCTTTGCTGGAGCTGCGTTTGCAGCGGCTTCAGCTGCATTACAACGCTGCTCAATTTCCTTGCAGAGCTTTAAGTAGTCTAATGCACCACTTGATTTTGGCTGGTAAGAGAAAATATCCATACGCTGCGCTGGCGCCTCGGCAAGTGCTACGTTATTACGAATCATCGTCTCAAAAACACGGTTTCCAAAATACTTCTTGATCGTTGAAACGACGTCGCGGTTGAGCACCTTACGAGAGTCGTACATGGTAGCAATCACTCCTCCAACAGAGAGTTTCTTATTGAGACGGAAGCGGACCTTATCAATTACCTGCTTGATTTTCGCAACACCTTGAAGGGCGAGGAATTCTGTTTGCAGTGGAATGTATACGAAATTAGAACTTGTCAATGCATTGAGCGTCAACAGGCCTAGGCTCGGTGGACAGTCAATGATGATGTAATCATACTCTTCTTGGATTGGTTCGAAGAGGCTGCGCAAGAGGAACTCACGACCTGGCTCATTAACCAATTCCATCTCAGCACCACTAAGGTCTAAGGAAGAAGTGACAACGTCAAAGTTTTGCTTGTATTGGAACGGAACCAATTCAGACTCGCCTCGCAACGCTTCATAAATCGTTACAGGTTGCCGCTGTATACCAAGTGATATGGTAAGGTTTGCTTGAGGATCGAGGTCAAGAAGAAGAACTTTTTTTCCAAGTTCGACCAATCCAGCGCCAATATTGATTGCGCTAGTTGTTTTACCTACACCACCCTTGTGGTTTAGGAGGGAAATTACGTGTGCCATATAGTGTTTCAAAGTGTTTCTCAAAAGTTTCAGTGACGCTAAAATAAGACAAAGACATCCACATTTTTTACCATACGTCGTGGAAAAAGTAAAATAAGTCTAGTCCACGTTGGATTTATGGGATTTCTGCGCGTCATAGTTTTCCACATGGCGCATGTTAATTACAGTATTCGCCTTTCGGCAAAACCCCCAGTACTCCTATTAATTGCTATTCAATTAGTCGTGCGGAGACCCCATAGAATGTGGTTAAAGTGAAAACTTGAAAAAATATGTGGTCGAAAATTTGGACGAATGACTACAAATTGTTTTAATTTGTGCCGCAACCAACAATTTGAAATGATTACTCCTGATAGAATAGACCTCAACGACAGGTTCCGAATCGTGTTCGCACTCTTGGAAGAACGTGGCGTTATCGTCAAGAACGATAGAGGTGGAAAAGGTATGGGCGACTTCGCTCAAAAAATCTTAGGCAACAGAGCTTACGGTCACATTATCCGCGCTTATCTTAATGAAGCTGATAAACGTGTTATTAGCTACAGTCAAGCGCGTACGCTCTGCAGAGAATACGGCATCTCCGAGTCCTATATGCTCGATGGTGAAGGTTCTCCTTTTGACACCGAAGTCAAGATTCCAGATTCTATTCTTGAGTCTATCGGCGCAGCCGGTAAAATTAAGTTTACCACCTTTGATGCTTTCGCTGGTTTTGCCACCGATTCAGGGGCAGTGGCTCGTGAGAGTGATACGGAGTACTTCAATCTACCGGGTATCAACGGTGATGGACTTATAGCTTTCCCAATTAGCGGAAATTCTATGGAACCAGTCATCGAAGATGGTGATGTCGTAATCTGCAAAGAAGTAAACAGCTTTAAGGACTTACGTGAAAACTCAATCTATGCTGTCAAAAGCAATGGCGCCGTCTGGATTAAGTACGTCCGTCCGATCCTCGATGAGAAAAAACGAATCAAAGCGTTGAAATTGATCAGTGCGAATCACCTTGAGCACGATCCATTCGAAGAAGATGTTAATGATCGCACTCAACTCTATCAGGTCATTCGAAGAATTAGCTCGCTTTAAGCACGAAATACTAAACTGAATTTTAAAAGCATTTCGATTCTCTTTAGGGCCGTACGACGTTGTTGTGCGGTCCTTTTTATACCTACATCTAACATTGGTAGTTTGGCACTTTCGTCAAAATACGACACATCCCAGTAATCAGCAGGGCTCAAGTTCTGTAGCTGTACAAAAATTTCAAACCAGAACCAGCCCCCTAAAGCCAAGGAGCGTGTAAGAAATACTAATAGCTTATTTGCATCAACGTCGTGAGAAATTGCAAGGCAACAATGGATAACCTAGTTTCCGCCAACTCTAGGCAACAGCTACCCTACTCTTCTTTTTTCGATGGTGTCCAACGAAGCATAGAATTTTGACGGAGAAATTCATACGCCAACATTCCTGCAGCTACCGATACATTGTAGCTATCAAAATCGACTGCTTGAGGCAAGCGCACTGTCGTTGTCGCAGCTTTGCGAACAGACGCACTAATGCCATCACCTTCTGATCCGAGCACAAACGCTACTGGCTGACTCAGTAAATCTACAGATTCCACCTCGCGCTTTCCTCGGCCTTCGATACAGACCACAACGTGATCTCTTTCTCTGAGTAGTCGAACAAAGCTTACCAAACTACTTACTCGAGCGATCGGTAAATGAGAAAGCGCACCTGCTGAAGCTTTTACAGCCGCAGCATTAATCGGTGCCCTTTGTTTTTGAGGAATCACTATTCCTTTACAACCCGCAGCATAAGCCGAACGCGCGATGGCACCAAAATTACGGACGTCTGTAATTCCATCGAGTAATAGTAAAAAGCCTGACTCCTCAACAGCCTGAATCAAAGTTTCTGGCTTTGCGTAATCAACGAGTGCTACTTGAGCAACAACACCTTGATGGTTTGCATCGATCAATTTATCCAATTGAAAGCGCGGTACATACTTCAACGGAACATTCTGCTCACTGCACCAACGGCGTATGTCCTCAGCAAAAGGCCCACTCAGGCGATGGTCCAACCACACTTGTTCAAAGCGCTGACGTGCTTGAAATGCCTCCTCTACTGGGCGACGACCGTAAATTTTTGCGTGTTGACTCATCTGAGGGCGAAGGTGCGGACTATCCAGCGAACTGCAAACTCTAATCAGGAAGCTATTTCATATGCTCAGAACGTTAGAAAGGTGTACAGAAAGACATAGTTTCGCCCTCTGAATGAAAATACCGCTGACAAAGCTTCTTTCCTTATGCAAGATCAAGAGATTGATCTTGCTGCTTATATGCGCAATTGTTGGAAATGTAGGCTTGTTCGCTCAGCTCATTCCAGATAGGAGGTCAAACCAAGAGCTACAAACTGAAGACACCTCAAAAGTTGATTTGGAGTCGATAGGCGCGATGCCTGATTCAATCATTCTCGAAAGCTACGACCCAAGGTTTCCAAATACGAAAGGTCTGATCAAAGATTCGCTACTCCGCCTTACGTATGCGCGTTTCGACCCAATACTCAAAGCTGGCCCCGACTTCGTTTATCTCAATAGTGTTATCCAACCGGCTGCACTCAACCCAATTCTTGGAACGCCTTACGAGCGACTAAGACAGCTGACACAAGCAGAGCATCCAACCTATAGTAATTTGGACGCTCCGTTCTTTAATCAAAATATTCCCTTCTCTTACGTGGCGTACAACCAAGGGGGAGAGATTGACGATGCACAAGTAGAAGTAAAACTAGGTAGAACCTTTGCTAACGGCTGGAAACTCAGTTTTCAGTACCACAGGACCTATAATTCAGCAGAACGAAATACATATCCTGATGCAGGCGGAGAACGGATAAACCTTGGCGCCAGCATTGCCTACATCCCTGATTCCTCTCGACACCGCGCATATGCATCTTTAGTACTACGGTCACGAGGTTTTTTCAGTTCGGGAGGTTATAATTTTGCCTTATCTGATACAATCGCCGTTCCCGAAGATCCTTTCCTCGCAGTCAGCAACTTGACAAGCACACCGCGCTCTGAAGGTCGAAGACGTCAAGTTCGTTATCTCCACCGCTATTTTTTAAAGCAACAAGTTGACGAAAAGCCTAAGGGGTTTGCAGGTGCTCTCGATCTTTCATACACAACACGCGATCTCCAGACCAACACGATTTTTTCGGACGCGACTTTTGCCGCGGACAGTGCCTTTCACGGAATCTACAGCATCGACAATCGAGGACTGAGGTATGAAGTGAAATCAACGAGTGTTTTGGCGGAAGCTGACATCGAATACTTCGCCAGTGCCGACGGAGACTTACCTGTAGCTTTCAACTTTCGAGCAGGAATCTATGGAGGTTCTCAAGTCTTCAACGCACGATATGAACCACAAACGCGTTCCCAATTCTTATTTGGATTAACGGGTCATATTCAAGGTACCGTCCTTGATCGCTTCACCTTAAATGCCAACGCCGACATTGCACTAGGGAGTCGGGTCGGTGAAGGAAAAATTGACGGCTCGCTTTCTTGGAATATCGCCGATAAGCTGAAACTCACTGGAGATGTTTTACTGGAGCGAAGCGCAGCTCCACTTGCTACAGAAATTCTTGGCGTAAACAGCCAAGTCTTACAAAATACCAATCTCTCAGTCAGCACGCACACTCAAGTTGGGGGGTCTGCCAACTACGTTCCACTCAACCTTCAAGTTAAAGGCTATCTAGATGTTTTTGCTGACGCGATTATCTACGGAGAAAATGGAATTCCAGAAAACAGCAGTTCAGAAATTGCTATTCCAACGCTGAGTTACGATCTGCCGATAGCCTTTGGACCACTCACGCTCATGAGCCGAGGAGTTTTTCGAAATCCCGGACAATCACAGTCTGTACGTCTGCCAGCCTACACGGGCCAGCATAGCCTCTTCACCAAGGCAACAGTATTCAAAGGAGCGATGGATTTGATTGCTGGCGTTGATACATGGGCACGTTCTCCCGTTCGTCGCTATGGGTATTTCCCCCTAACAAGTGTCTTCTTTATCGACCCGAACGCCCAAGAGGCCGATTGGCAATACAGTCTCGACCTTTTCCTCGCCGTGAAAGTGCAGAGCTTTAAGGCATTCGTGCGGATTGATCGAATCGCGGTGAGCGATAGCGAAGATTTACCTGCAACTGTCGAAGGGTACCCAATAGCCAGACCCGAAGGACTTATCCCAGTGAGATCAGTCCTTCGGCTCGGCGTGTCATTTTTCCTGTTTAATTAGGAATGAGAGCTATTAATTTTATAGCTCGTAGTTCGGACTAATCTCGTGCTCAGCTTTGTCCGCGTAGAATGAGCAAATCATGTCCACGGCTTCTTTTGGATCATCTGTAATTGGAATCAAGTCCAAGTCCGCAGCATTGATATTTCCATGCCCGAGCATTGTTTCTTTTATCCAATTGATCATACCGTCCCAGAAAGAGTGGCCAATGAGTATTACTGGAACCTTCGTGATTTTTCCGGTTTGAATGAGGGTCAGTACCTCGAAAAGCTCATCTAACGTGCCGAATCCACCAGGCATTACAATAAATGCCTGCGCGTACTTCACGAACATCACTTTTCTAACGAAGAAGTAGCGGTGATTGAGATTCTTATCGGGATCAATGTATTGATTGTGGCTTTGTTCGAAAGGTAGATCAATGTTCAATCCAACGGAAAGTCCACCATGCAAAGAAGCTCCTTTGTTTCCGGCCTCCATGATACCCGGGCCACCGCCAGTTATAACACCGAAGCCAGAGTCCGTTAGGTGTCGCGCAGCTTCTACAGCTTGCTTATAGTACTTATTGTCTGGCTTCGTTCGGGCAGAACCGAAGATTGAGACACAAGGCCCCATTCGATTCATCGTTTCGAATCCATCTACAAATTCTGCGATCACTTTGAACAATGTCCAAGAATTTTCACCCTTGATCTTTGTCCACTGCTTCATCGGATTGCGTGGTGTCTTCTCTTCTTGTTCTTCTTTCATAGGTTGTTTATCTGGCTCAATGATACGCTATCATGCAAAGAAGCCCCGTAAGAAGTATCCTACGAGGCTTTTTTTCACCTTTCGGCAAAACAGAGATGCGTATCTCTTAATTCGATTTGTAGTTCGAGAACTCTTTTTGCAATTCCTTGAGATCAGAGAACTGATCAAAAACTTCATGCATTTGCTTGTTGCCTTCGCCTTGACTAGGTACAACAAAAGTTTGAATGTCTTGGACAGCGATTTCATCACCGCTAAGGATGATTAGACGCTCCACAACATTCCTTAGTTCACGGATATTTCCTGTCCAAGGTAATTCCTTGAGTGCTTTCATCGCGGCTGCACTTACGGTCTTCGCTTTTGATCCATAATCCCCGCAGATCTGACTGATAAAGTAATTTACCAGAAGAGGAATATCATCGGCGCGTTGGCGTAAAGAAGGAACGTGAATAGGAATTACAGCGATTCGATGGTACAAATCTTCACGGAAGCGATTTTCTGCAATCTCCTTTCTAAGGTCCTTATTCGTCGCTGCGATTACCCGCACATCTACACGTATTTCCTTGTCGCCACCTACTCGAGTGATGCGGTTTTCTTGTAAAGCACGCAGCACTTTAGCTTGTGCCGAAAGGCTCATGTCACCAATCTCATCAAGGAATAGAGTTCCTCCATTCGCTTGTTCGAATTTTCCAATTCGTTGTTTATGCGCGCTCGTAAAAGAGCCTTTTTCATGACCGAACAGTTCAGATTCGATCAGCTCACTTGGAATAGCGGCACAATTGACTTCAACGATTTGACTCTTGCAACGCGAGCTCTTCTCATGAATCCAACGTGCGACGAGTTCCTTACCCGTTCCGTTTTCTCCAGTAATCATTACTCTTGCGTCAATAGGGGCAACAACATCGATGGTCTGCTTAATCTTGACGATCGACTCGCAGTTTCCGATGATTTCTTGCGTTTTGTACTTGTTGACTTTTTTGGAAAGAGCCCGCGTATCTTGAATGAGCGATGATTTGTCCATCGCATTGCGAATGGTAATCAACATTCTATTCAAATCTGGTGGCTTCGAAATGAAGTCGAATGCACCTTTTTTAACTGCGTCCACAGCCACGTCGATGTTAGCATGACCAGAGATCATGACAACAGGCGTATCAGGACTTAGAATCTGGATACGCTCTAGCGCTTCCATACCGTCCATTTTTGGCATCTTGATATCACATATGACGACGTCGAATTTCCCAACCTTCAACTTGGTTAAGCATTCTAGTCCATCAGCAGCTTCCTCAACTTTATATTTTTCAAACTCAAGAATTTCTCTGAGAGTTCTACGGATGCTTTTTTCGTCATCGACGACTAGTATTTTTGCTGGCATGGGTACTCTTTTGGTTGATCAGCAATTACGCATGATACTAAATACCATACATGCAAATCTTGCGCCAAGCTGTAAGACTAACACTTGGTTGCGTAGGTATACGGGAGAAAGGGCTTGCGCGTTCCTCCGTTTACCCTACTAAGCATACCGTTTCCTCAATCATGCCTTGCTCTTTTGGTGAAGTTCGGCAAGTCCTAGTGCAGACGTAGCAAGAGCTGCAGCGCCTATGGGCAGGCTGGCCTCATCAATATCAAAGGCTGGTGTATGCACACCAGCTGTTATCCCCTTCGCCTCATTTCGTGTGCCTAGCCGAAAGAAAACTCCAGGTACTTCTTGAAGGTACCATGCAAAATCTTCAGCCGTAGGTCGTAGTGATAGCTGTCGGACTTGTTCCTCCCCCAATAACTCGCCCAAGGTTTCACGAACCTTCGCGGTAAGTTCATTATCGTTGCTCAGTGCTGGATATCCGACTTTGATGTCAAGTTCGAATTCAGCATCGAAAGCCTCGGCGGTGTGCTTGACAATATCTCTGATAATGCCGTGCGCCTTCTTCCTCCACGTTTCATTGTATGCGCGGAAAGTCCCTTCTAGCCTTACCTCGCTGGCAAGAACGTTTGTCGCACCACCCGTAGACTCGATTTTTCCAAAAGATAAGACGCTAGGTATTTCGGGTGGCGCTTTTCTCGAGACTACTTGTTGAAGCCCTACCAAAAGTTGGGCGGTTGTAGCTAAAAGGTCGGTGTGTCGATGTGCCATTGCGGCATGACCACCACCGCCTTTTAAGGTGAGGTATATTTCATCGGCACTGGCCATATAGTCTCCTGCTCGGATTCCAAGCTGTCCCACTTCTATGTCGGGGGCCACGTGGAGAGCAACAATACCAAGCACTTGAGGAGATCGTAGTCCACCAGCTGCTATAACTTTTGTCGCTCCTCCAGGAAGAAGTTCTTCTCCTGGTTGAAAAATTAACTTTATTGGAAGAGGCAATTCATCTGCCATCTGAGAAAGCAGGAAGGCAGCCCCTAAGGCACAAGTCGTGTGGGCATCATGCCCGCAAGCATGCATAACTCCTTTTGCTCTGCTTCCATACGCTCTCCCATCAATCTCTTGAATGGGTAACGCATCTAAATCTGCCCGAATACAGATACAATGTTTTGCAGACGTAGAGCCAATTAGTACGACCACTCCAGTGTCCGCAATAGGTTTTGGCGAAAGCCCGAAAGACTTTAACTTCTCAATTACGAAAGCTTGGGTGTTGTATTCTTTGAAAGACAACTCTGGATTCGCATGAAGGTGTTGTCTCCATTCACTAAGTTTTGGCGAAAGCTCTACGGACCGACTTAACAAATCCTGAGGCTTGAGTACAGGTCTATGACTTAGCATAATCGACTGTTGTTAGATCCCGCTGAGGCCAACGCGCTGGAGCGAGTGAGTGAATAGCCACAGGGTCGTTGCCTAAGCTTCGCCAATGTTTCGTTACGTAGCGAATGTCTTCTCTTCGACTATAGTAGCGAGCATATAATTCGTTGAGGTGTTGAATTTCTTTTGCCTCCAAGCTCTTTTTTCCTTCGCCTTGCGGCAAAACGGATGGTCTGAGTTTCGGCAGATGGTGGCCATTAATTCCTCCTACAGCATAGCCTACCCATGTATTGCTTCCTAATAAAACCAACATAGCGTTTCGGAAAGCTCCAATGGGCTTTTTCATGAAGAATAAAATTGGCCAAAAAACGACCAGCAGAATAGAAAAACAGACATCGAAGATGCGTTTACTACGTTGCCATTGCGCTAGACCGAGGGCATAACGAATGCCCACGGTGTAAAGGTCCCCTGGGGAATTTCTTGAAGGCGAGCCGACGATTGCCTCCGATTGTGGGCCAATCGTTCGGAACTCCACCTGGTCACCTAATTCCTGCATTAAGTCCATGAGATTCGATATCGGCAAATCACCTGTACAAACGATGATCTCCTCAAGCCTAAACGTTTCAACCAGCTGACCCAACTCCTTCGTACTACCGATGGTTTCATCGCTCGAAGAGGATTTAGGATCAACTCTTCCTACATATTCTCGTGCGATTCCGGCTTTACCGAGCAGTCCGAGCACTCTATTTGTTTCTTTCTTGCTACCAAGGATCGCCAGCCTGCGCTGAGATCCCAAGGTCTTGCTTGTTGCAGACACTTCTTGGGGCCGGATGAGGGACCACAAAAATCTCAACAGGGGTAGAAGGGCTGTTAAAGTCGCTCCTGTCAAGAGTATAACGGCCCTACTAGTTCGCAATTCTGCTGGTAACAACGCGTAAGCAATTAGTACGAAAAGCGATCCTAAAGTGGCTCCTTTAAAAGCTGCGGCGAACCTGTACGGCCGCTCGTACCCTCCGGCTATTCCGATTCCTATGACCCAAAGCAGGGTATACATCGGAAGGCTTAAGGCCTCGAAGGGTGAAGCGTCGTAATAACTCGCATCGTTGAAATAATACTTAGCCCACAAGGTTTTCGCCCCCAACAGTAAACCTATGATTGCTGTCCCATCAACTAAAACGAAAAAGATTGAGATTAAAATATTAATAAGGACAGCTAGTGATGCCCGTCCATAGATTGCAAATTTTAAAAGCGTGTTTTGAAAGGCTGCGTTGCCACCGCTGACATGCTTTGCAGAGAAAATCGCCATAGCCTTATAAAAGGTTTTGACGTAGGAGAATGAGCGCTTCTTAGTGCTTTCACCTTTATAATGGACGATACTTACCTCTGGAAAGTAGACGACCTCTTTTCCTGCTTGTTGAACGCAGTAAGAGAGGTCGATGTCTTCTCCGTACATGAAGTAATCTTCATCAAGACCTCCGCCGATATCGGGCAGTAAGTCTGCTCTTAACCACATAAAAGCGCCAGGCAAAACGGCGACTTGATTCGTCTCAAATTCGTCTAAGTGACCTAGGTAGTATGCATTAAAGTTTGCTGAGCGTGGAGCGAGCTTTGCAAGTCCGCTCATTTTTGTAAAGCTCACCCAAGGAGATGGGAAGCCGCGTTTGCTTTCTGGCAGATAATCACCTCGGCCATCTATCATGCGGACTCCTAGGGCTCCAATATTAGGGTTTACATCAGTAAAGTCTAGACATTTACGGAAAGCATCTGCGGGAACTAGAGTATCAGGATTAAGCAGCAACACGTATCGACCGTTGGCCTTTCGTATAGCTTGATTATTGGCTTTTGAGAATCCTAGATTATCGCGATTGGCAATGAGCTTGATGTCGCTAATCTCATTCAAAAACTCTAGGCTAGAATCTGAGGAGGCATTATCGACCACCCAGATTTCTGAACGGATTCCCTTACATGCTATGCGAACACTATCCAAACATTGCGCTAAGAAGTAACGCACATTATAGTTGACGATGATTACAGACAGGTCGACTGTATCATCTTTCCCATGAGCAGAGCGATTCATTAGTAATTATGCTGAGTAGCGTAAGGAAGCCGGGCGCTAATAGACCTACTAAGTGTGAGTTCATCTGCGTACTCCAGATCGTTTCCAAAGCTGACCCCCCGTGCGATAGTAGAAATCACCGGCTTATAAGGCTCAAGCTGTTTACTGATGTACAGATTGGTGGTCTCTCCTTCTATGGTTGGTGAAATCGCTAAAATAATCTCGGGCGTCTCTTGTGCCTGTTCTACCCTACTAATGAGGCCTTCTAAGTTTAGATTTTGTGGGCCAATGCCATCGATTGGAGAAATCACACCACCTAGTACGTGATATAAACCGTGATAATGGCCTGTCTCCTCAATTGCCATTACCTGTCTGACGTTTTCTACGACGCAAATTAAATTTCGCTTACGCTGCGGATTAGCACAAATTGTACAGGTATTCGAGTCGGACAGATTGAAGCACGTATCACACTCCTGCACCTCTAACCGCATTGTAGCTAGCGTCTCAACAAATTCTTGAGTGTATTCTTGTGGTTGCTGGAGCAAATGAAGTGCAAGGCGGAGAGCGCTCTTGCGACCTACTCCAGGAAGCGATGAGAATGAAGCGACAGCATTCTCGAGATGTTTTGAAGAAAAATTCATGCTCGGCTAAGGTAGGTGTTACACAGCGCACATTCCGAAATGTCTACTGGATGATTGCTGCTGCCAGAAAGCTGAAACCACTAACAGGTAAGAATGTTATTCTATTTCTACCAGCGGAATCGACTATGCACCGCAGTTGTTTTCACATTTTGGGAAAACAATTGAACTCTAGGCTCAAATTCCGACGGTTAGTTTGCATTTTTGCACACAATTCAACACAATAGTTACTATGGCAGAGGTCATCCGCATGCCCCGCATGAGCGACACAATGGAAGAGGGAAATATCGTTGGCTGGTTAAAAAAAGTCGGCGATGAAGTTGAGCCTGGTGATGTACTCGCTGAGGTTGAAACGGACAAAGCTACCATGGAGCTCGAAAGCTTCCATGAAGGTGTATTGCTCCATATCGGTGTTGCAGAGGGATCTGTGCCTGTGAATGCAGTTCTTGCTGTAATCGGGGAAAAAGGAGAAGATTACAAGGCTGCCCTCGAAGGCGCTGAATCGGGTAACGACGCAAGTCCTGCTCCGAAACAAGAAGTGTCACCTGCTGAAGAGCCAGCAAAAGCCGAACCTGAAGCTGCTCAAAATGCTCCAGCTCCTGAAGCGAATCATCAAGCTCCACAGACGTCTGGCGCAGCGAACTCGGATCGCGTGAAGGCTAGTCCTTTGGCTCGAAAAATGGCTGAAGATGCTGGAGTAGATCTTTCAAGTCTCTCTGGAAGTGGCGACCAAGGTCGAATTGTTAAGCGCGACGTCGAGGCTGCTTCCACAAGAACGTCTAGTTCCGCTACTCCATCGAAGCCTGCTGCCGCTAGCCCTGCAAAAGCTCCAGCAGCTGTAGAAGGTGCTTCATTTGAAGATGTTCCAGCGAGTCAGATGCGCAAAGTGATCGCGCGTCGTTTGGCTGAATCTAAATTTGGAGCTCCTCACTTCTACCTAGGTATCGAGGTAGAAATGACAAATGCCATTTCTTACCGCAAGAAATTGAATGAGCTTAGCGATGTAAAAATTTCTTTTAATGACTTAGTAGTTAAGTCATGTGCACACGCCTTGCGTAAGCATCCTACGATTAACTCTTCTTGGCTTGGTGAATCTATTCGCTATAACCACGATGTAAATATTGGTGTCGCTGTAGCTGTTGAAGACGGTCTACTCGTTCCTGTAATAAGACATGCTGATCGCAAGGGTATGGGGGAGATCAATCAAGAGGTTAGAGAATTGGCTGGTTTGGCAAAGGAACGTAAGCTCCAGCCACAGCAGATGTCTGGAAACACTTTCACGATATCAAATCTAGGTATGTTCGACATAACCGAGTTTACAGCCATAATTAATCCACCGGACGCATGTATCCTAGCTGTTGGAAGCATCAAGCAGCAGCCAATCGTGAAAGATGGTGAACTCGCTGTGGGTAATGTTATGAAATTGACCTTGAGCTGCGATCACCGCGTTGTTGATGGTGCTTCCGGTGCCAAATTCTTGGCGACGCTTAAGGCTATGCTAGAAAATCCGTTGAACATACTGATCTGATCAGTAGAATAAGTCTACTTTATAATGAAGAAATTTCAGCCTCAAGCAACTCGTAGTTGTTTGGGGCTGTTTTTATTTTATGAAAACCTTGATCATTGGAGCTTCCACTAAGCCATCTCGATACAGCTACAAAGCAACCGAACGGCTATTGGCCGCAGGCCGAGAAGTGGTTTTGATTGGCGGGAGAGTTGGAGAAGTTTTAGGTCTCCCTATACAAGTTGGCAAACCTGCACATCTAGATATTGATACGGTGACGGTCTATTTGGCGAAAGCGAATCAGGAAGAATACATAGACTATATCGTGAATGAAATCAAGCCACGAAGAATCATTTTTAACCCAGGTGCAGAAAACCATGCATTTGCAGAAACTGCAACAGCAGCAGGTATAGAAGTGGTTCACGGATGCACACTAGTAATGCTTGCCTCGAATCAATACTAGGTTCTGAAAAAGGGCCTAGCAAGGTATTGACATATTGGGCAGTATTTGCTAGGAACGCTTTGAGTAGCCCATTGCGATAGGCATGTTTGGATTCCTAGCAATAACTGAATCCACTAGCCGCAAAAGACTAGAAGGCTATGAGGTTTCAAACTTGCTCAATCGTACATAGACTTAGTGGCGAGCCACTACTCTACTTGCAGTTTATCTGATGCGTTTGCCATCTAGCAATTCTCTTCCCAATGGACATTCGCACATACACTTTAATCACTGTTTTTGTCACCCATGGCCGTCGAAGAATGAGTACTTAGGACCCAAATGGTTGCACCAAACATAAAAAGGGGGATAATCTTACGATTATCCCCCTTTTTTTGATTGGGAATTAGAAAACTAATTCTTAGTACCCAGCATCACGGCTTCCAGAGAAGAATGTTCCTTGTCCAGCACGTCCACTCGGTTGTCCCATTTCAGTCTCTCCACCTTTAGCGATTGAGAACTCAACGCGACGGTTCATGAAGTTTCCTGAATTTGTAGGAACGAGTACGTCCTCTTTCCCTTTGAATTGGATAATTAGACGATCCGGGCTGATTCCGTAACGATTTACTAAGTACTCCTTAGCAGACTTTGCGCGGTTGTAGCTCAATACACGGTTGTAGTCATCGCTAGCAAGCTTGTCAGTGTAACCTGAAACAAGAACTCTTACTGATGGATTAGCACGCATTACAGTTGCTACATTCTTAAGGTGGCCGTAGTCAGCCTTTCTGATTGTGTAGCTGTTGAGGTTGAAGTGAATCATTGGTAGGAACCAATCTTCAAGAGAACCTGTAGGGCGAGCATCTTCTGTTCTTTGGTAAGCTGTAAGCTTTCCGTTGATAAGATCCTCGATTTGAGGCTGAGTCAAGTAAGCTGGAGCTTGTGCTACACCTCGAGAGTCAACTGTAAGACCCGGCATGCTGTAAGGCTCTGCGTCTTCGAAATCCTTAACTCCGTCACCGTCGCTGTCAAGCGCGACTCCACGAGTATCAACTGCAGCACCTTGAGGTGTATCAGCTTCCTGATCTAGCATGTCAATAATCCCATCCTCATCTGTATCAGTAAGGTCAAGAACAGGACGTGCTTTGAGCTCAGTCAATTCATCGATAACCATATTTAATGGATTCACCCAATAAAGTGGTTCTGACTTCTCACTTGCATCACCGAGGTTGAAGTTGAGGCGAAGGTTAGTGTAGTTAGGGATGTCACGGTAAGTTGTACCTGCAATTTGGCGGTTGTTGTCACCATCGAAGTAGTCAGCTGTACGCCCAAAAGGAACCATTGCTTTGTGCTCAAGTGCAATGTTGAACTTTGGAGAAACACGTATCGCGATACCAGCACCTGCTACGGCATTGAAACCGATTTGATTGAAATCCTGAAATTCTGGCTCTTCAAAGAAGTCCACCTCAGGTCCACCAGCTATGCGATTTCCTTTGAAAGTTAAAAATCCAACTCCAGGACCGGCAAATACATAAAGGTTAAATTTACGATTTGGTTTGTCAAAACGGAAGTTGTTTAGTGTCACAACGCCTTGAGCGCTACCTCCAATACTATTGGCACGGAACTCCTCGAACGGACGACCTGACTCAGAGCTATTTACTCTGATAAATTGTCCGTCAACACGGATTGAGAAGATATGGTCTAAAGCACGACGCACGTGGAAACCTGCACCAAAACCAGCATCGAAGTCAAGGTCTCCAGAGTTGAAGGCATAGCCTCCATGGAGTCCAACTTCCCACATATGTTTCGGAGTATAGTCGAGTTGGGCTGCGTCGTCCTGGGCGTTAGCCTGAGTGCCGAAGCCGACGACTAGCATCGCTGCCAGTGCAATTAGGGTAGAACGAGTTTTCATAGGTAAGCTTTGCTTTTCTTAAACTAAAATGAGAGTTTACACTTTAAGGCAAACATATCAGAAAAGAGTAATGTAGTAGCAGTGGTTCTTTCCACAGCGTTTAAATACTCAGATTGTTTTAGTGAAAGAGGGGGTTGCGTGTTTGGGTTACGTGTTGAGGTTAATGTCGTAGGTTAAACATGACCTAAATGAGATGTGTTCAATGCAATATTTAGCTTTGAAGTCTCAATTTGGAATGCAAACGTACATAGTTATCGGAACATTTACGGCGTTTCGTGAGAGTTGTGACATTTTTTTAGACATTATTCACAAATATAGCAGTGTACATTGGTCCCGAAATATAAAAATAATGCTCGACAATTGGCTATCCCCCTCCGAAACCTTCAAAGATTCACCCCAAACATCCTTTGAAATCTGGGAATTAGGTCATGTTTGCGAGCGATACACGGAAGAATCGGGAATGCCTGAAATTCATTCAGGAGACCTTGTTTTAATTGGTTTGGATACGACTGAGGCGGACCGAGTACGAAATAAACTCTACAGGATGGCTCGCCCAGGTGAGTCTTTTAGAGTTTTGGATTTGGGAAATGCCCGTAAGGCGGAGGGTATCTTTAACGCTCCCATCATGCAGGAGATGCTCGCCGCTGGAGCTACTCCACTCTTTATAGGCCGTGAAGACGAAAGATGCCTTGCGCAATACTACGGTTATCATAGATCTGAATTCTTGACGAATTTAGTGTTAATCGACGATCGATTACGTTTCCAGGCAAGAGATACACCTAGCGAGCGACGCTACCTTGATCATATTTTCGATTTGACTCCTGTTCAGCTATATCATTTAGCAATTCTAGGATACCAAACCCACTACAATGATCCCGCAGGCCTTGAATATCTCCACCAGCATCATTTTGAATTCTACAGGCTCGGTCACATTAAGGAGTATATAAACGAGTGTGAACCTGTAATTCGGGACGCTGACGCAGTGGTATTTCAGCTCTCAGCTCTAAAAGCCAGTGATGCCCACGCTCAAGAACCGTTGGGAAGCAGTGGCCTAACCAGTGAAGAAGCTTGTCAACTTACTCGATTTGCAGGTATGGCTGATAAAGTCACTTCTTTCGGAATTTATGGCTACTACTCGGAACGCGATCCTTCCGCACAATGCGCTGATACCATTTCTCAAATGCTATGGTATTTTATTGAAGGGTTTGCTCACAGAAAGCATGATTTCCCAGTTAGTACGGAAGGGATGACACAATTTATCGTCCACTTAGAAAGCGGTGCACCTCAACTAGTCTTTTGGAAAAGTGAAAGATCAGGGCGCTGGTGGCTCGAACTTCCAAAGAATTCGCAAGTAGAAGGTAGGCATCAATACTTGTCATGCACGTACGATGATTACCTCAAGGCATGCAAACAGCTATTACCCGATAGGCTGATCGAGGCGTATAAAAGGTTTGTTTAGACTTCGATCAAGCGTTCGAGACGATTTGACCTACTGCCTTTAAGAAGTATCACGGTTTCGGGACGGCCTAGAAACGATTTTAACCAATGTTTGAGCTCTTCTACTTCCGTGAATACAGGCTGCGCGTCCCCAATTTCTTGATAAGCCTTTCCAAAAAATGCAACTTCACTACCGCGAATTTCAGTTGCAAGTTGGACCGCATTCGCATGTTCAGTTTTGGCGAAAGCTCCTAACTCAGCAAGCTCGCCGAGTATGATCACCTTTTTTTGCTCTTTTCTACTTGCAATCCATGACAAGGCTGCCTTTATACTATCTGGATTGGCATTATAAGCATCGAACAGGACCGACGATTCGCCAATTTTCAAAATCTCGCTTCTTGAATTTGAAGGAGTGTAATTTTTTGTTGCTTCAGCTATTCTCTCCAAGGGGACTTTAAAGTAAAACGCGACTGCCGCCGATACTAAGATGTTTTGAAAGTTATACGCGCCAGGCAACTGGCTTGTAAAAGGCTCTATAGAAGATTGTCCTCTGAATTTACCCTCGACAACAGGGAATTCCTGTAACAACTCTGCTTCGAAAATTAAATGGCCCTCAAATGCTGAACTGATCTCATTGGTACTTCCAAAGAATAAATGTCGCCCAGCTTTTTCGTGCAATGCCATGATCTCGGGATCGCTAGCATTTATGAACGATTGTCCTTTGTGCTTTAAAAAGTCAAATAATTCTCCTTTCCCTCGCCGGACTCCTTCAAGCCCACCGAAGCCTTCCAAATGAGCTTTCCCAATATTGGTTATAAAACCATGCGTTGGGCGGGCGATATTTGACAACTCCGCTATTTCACCTACATGATTAGCCCCCATCTCGATGACTACGATCTCTGCGTTTGCAGGTGCTCGAAGTAAACTCAGGGGGACGCCAATATGATTATTAAGGTTGCCAGCTGTGGCATATACCCGATAGGTCGTCGCCAACATGGCCGCCAACAACTCTTTCGTAGTGGTCTTTCCGTTACTTCCCGTTAGACCAACGACAGGGCAATCCCAAGTATTCCGATACGCCGTGGCAAGTTGCTGCAATGCACTTAAACAGTCATCGACAACGGTTACATTCTCGCGATCTACAAAGGCAGGATTATCTGAAATGGCATGTTGAGCTCCTTTTTCTAGGGCCTGTTCGATGTAAAGATTTCCATCAAAATTTGGACCTTTTAAGGCAAAAAAGAGCTCACCTGAGTGAAGGGAACGGGTATCGATTGAAACCCCGGTACAAGTCAAAAATATTTCAAGCAGCTGTTCTGTTCCCATAGTTGATTGCAAACGTACGAAGGCCCCAACGTTGTTTAACGTTGGGGCCTTCGAATTTTCCAGAGATTACTAGGTACTAGTAGCGGCGCTTACTCTTCTTCCCAGAAGCTTTGAAGGCATTACCTCCAGTGTCCTCGTTTCCAGTCGGACCACCCGTACGAGTCATTGAACAACGGAAGCCGAGGGTACGATCTGAAGAATCTTCCTCCTTGAATCGACGCGCACCAGGTGCAAGCCACCAAGCACGATCTGCCCAGCTTCCCCCTTTGATTACTCGGGACTTGTCGCTGATCAGCGTAGTCTCGCCATATGCATACGTTGCATCTGATTGCTCATCACCATCTAGGTAATCGTAAACACGTGCAGTCTTATAGTTCTCGCGTCCAGCAACTTCGTCGTCTTCGACATCTCGGTAGCGCAAACGACCTAATGAATCCTTCTCTACTGCCTTTCCGTCTTCGTCTGTTTCGAGTGCTTCGAACTTGCCACCACGGTAAGGGTTTAGATCATGGTTGTCAACATCACGGAGTGTGAGCGAAGTCATCGGACGGAAAAGATCCATCGTCCACTCGTTTACGTTTCCTGCCATGTTATACAGGCCGAAATCGTTTGGCATAAACTGGCGGACTGGAGCAGTAATACTCGCATGATCATTCAGATTACCTGCCATACCCATGTAGTCACCATCGCCACGCTTGAAGTTCGCAAGGATTCGGCCTTGGTACTTATCACGCTTCTGGTAACGAAGGCTGTTACCATTCCATGGATAAATGCGACGATCTGTGATCAACTCATCTTTCTCATTAGCCAAGTTGCCTTGTAAGCCAAGAGCTGCATACTCCCATTCTGCTTCAGTTGGTAGACGGTAGCTAGGAAGTAGGATTCCATCCTCAAAACGGACAGGTCGCTCACCACCAGTTCGGAGATCGCTCATATTCTTACGAACGTCGCCTTGGTATTGTCCTACTAAGTAAGACTCTGTGTTAAAGTTGTCTTCATCCTTTTGCTCAGGATTGATATTTAGGATACCACGTTCTACAAGGACCATCTCGTTAACGCGATCTGTACGCCACTTACAAAAATCATTTGCTTGGTTCCAGTTTACTCCAACTACAGGATAGTTGTCATAACTTGGGTGACGGAGGTAAGTCTCAACGTAAGGTTCATTGTAGCTGAGTTCCTCTCTCCATACGAGCGAATCTGGGAGTGCATTTAGATAGACTTCTGGATAACTCTCGCCGAATACACGCTTGGTCCAAAAGAGATACTCTTTATAATCAATGTTTGCAACCTCAGTCTCATCCATATAGAATGAAGACACCGTTACACGACGAGGAACGTTGTTCCACTCGCTGATCACATCCTGCTCAGAAAGACCCATCGTGAATGTACCACCCTCGATGAGAACTAGGTTCGGACCTGTAGCCTGACCTTCGTAGTCGAGCTTCTCAAAGCCCCCCCATTTTTGGTCATTGTATTTCCAGCCTGTCGATGCAGACCGCTCAGTTTTGCTACACCCTGGTAGCACGATTGCTACCACACATAGTAGTAGACTTAGTTGAAAAATTTGCTTCATCTCAGGATTTTCTATCTCTAGCTGTCAAAAGTACCGAATTTCATTGATGCAATGAACGCGCCAAGTCAACAGATTACTAACGTTCTTCAAAGAAACGAATTGTATCGTTACCGGAAAAGTTGAAGACAGTCGTTGTATCGCTCGTTTTGGCGCTTCTTTTTGATCCAATGTGCTTTGTCAAAATTTAACTGTAAGCTGACTTCATGTGTACCAGCGCTATTATCTGATAGCCCACTTACTGTAAAATCATAACTGTAGCCAAACTTATACATGTCCCATTCTACGCCTATTACGGCAATTGCCGCGTCTGGGTTTCCAAATGTATGTCTAAACCAGGCTCCTCCAAACAGTTTGTCAAAGCCTACATAAGCTCCAGCATTAACTTGTTCGAATGGACCTTGTCGCGTGTAGAGCACATTTGGGGTAATGAAATTCCCGCCGTTGGCAGTTTTGGGGGAAAGACTAATTTGGGTACCTGCATGTACGCTAAGTCGCATGGGTAGCCCCTCATAGAAACCACCTGGCCCCACATTGACGATTCGATTGTCTGGTGTGGTTAGGTGATCTAAAGTCACCCCTGCATATGCCACCTTACTCGCGTACAAAAGTCCAGCCCCAAAGTCAGCATACGTAGTATTAAAATTTCCTGGTCGAACCTCAGAAGTGGGTTCTCCTGTGAAGCCTATGACACTATCAAACTGATCGAAGAACTGTAATCTATCGTAGTCAAGTTGCTGCTGCTTGATTCCAGCGCTCATTCCTACTCGAATACTTTGGTTACGATCAATTTTAACTTGGTAAGAATAGTATGCAGTCGCAGCATACGTAAGAATGCCTCCGCTGCCAGCATCATCGGCAAAAACGCTTACGCCAACTCCTGATCGTATAGTTTCAACATACTGACCGTAAGAAATAGCATAAGTTTGATAAGGAATGCTGCTGTCAAAGCCAACATTTTGAGATCTATGATTCAGTGCAATGCTCGGTGCCCTCGACGTACCAGCAAAAGCTGGGTTCAATAGAAGAGGTGCAGCGTAGAATTGACTGAAGACAGCATCCTGCGCAATGGCCGAGCAAATGCTGGTCAGCAATAAAAGTGCAGAAACTGAAAGCTTTGTGAGGTGTTTAGCCATATCAGAACTCCAAAGATACGCTACGCTGACACATTAAGTGTTTAACGCTTTTAGGTAGTGCAATTTGGTAGTATTGTGAACGTTTAATAACCAACTCTCAGTACCTAGCTTAAAATCTAATGTCTACCACACCATCTTCTATTCTGCGTATTTCGCTGATTATCAGTATTTCCTGCTGTTCGCTTTTTGTCTTCGGGCAGACTCTTTCACAGGAAAAAACTTTTGTTTTGCCGAAAGGCGAAGCAAATCAGCACCTGCAGTGGGCCATACCACTACCTGATGGTAAAGTAGCGGAGTTAGGGACTATCGCTTTCGCCAAAACCAGTAACGACGGGACTTCCACAGCCTTAGGGCCAGATATCACAGTTAGTTCGACTGACGCCAAAACCACCTACGCTGGCCGCATTCCTCATCTTTATGTAACTTTTGATATCAGTCGTGAAAACGACAATAGCGATTTTATGCTGCTTGCAAGCGTGAATTACACCCTGCAAGACCAATCTAGACTTCAAGCACGATCTGGCCCTGAAGAGCCTACCGTGTCAGTACTTTCAAGCGGTGACATCTACAAACTAGCCATCGATGAAGACGGAATCTATCAGCTTGATGCTGAATTCCTTGGATCGATAGGCCTATCTGTCTCGAATCCTCAACAAGTTCGTCTCTTCAGTAAAGGAGGAGCAGCATTACCAGAGCACGTCGGAGATCCTTATCCAGTAGATCTTCAAGAGGTAGCCCTTTTCGAAGTAGGGAATGGCGATGGAGTCTGGGACGATGGCGAAAAGTTTCTTTTCTATGGTCAAGGCGAAGACGTTTGGGTTTGGGATCAAGATCGCGAGGACTTCTTTAGAAAAGAAAACCCCTACAGCGAAGTGACGCACTACTACATTAAAGTAGAGGGCTCTGGCTTAAGAACTGCTATAATACCATCAAACCCATCCGCTACCACCTACGATCAAACCTATACTAATCGTGTTCGCTGGGAAGAAGATCTAGTTAATGTTCTTCAATTTAGCGGTAATCGTTACGGTTCTGGACAAGGAAGCGGGCAACAATTTTTTGGATACACGTTTGGCACCTCTCGCGAGGTTACCCGAGACCAAATTTGGGACCTAGGAGAGATTGTACCTAACACCTCAGGAAAACTAACGGCCCGACTCGCAGCTTCGTCCCTCACATCTAACTCACGCTTTAACGTAAGCGTTAATGGTCAAGGTTTTAATAGTCCCTTTATTACTTCAGGCACACGCTCAGATGCGAATAGACCCTTTGCCCACGATGCAACCCTAACAGCTCCATTATCCCTACAGACGAATGTAATCGATCTTGAAGTTTCTTACCCTGGCAACCTCGAGAGTAATCCTGGGTGGCTTGACTATGTCCAGATCACGTACCCTTGTAGTTTAACCTTAGCAGAATCTCCTCTATTCTTCCGTTCAGCATCACACGCTCCATCGGGGCTTTACGGCTACGAGGTTTCAGGACCTACAAATCTTGAAGTGCTAGATATTTCTGATCCTTTAGCCCAAAAGCTTGTAACGCTTTCCGACGGCAAGTTTGCCTACGTGCAAGAAGCTGACGGCACACCACGTGAATTTGTGGCTTTTGACCCTACTCGTAATTACACTACGCCAGAGAATCTAGGACAGGTAGAAAACAGCAATCTGCATGCATTGAGCAACGTAGACATGCTCATTATCTACGGTGAAGGATTAGAAAGTCCCGCTAATCGTCTGGGAGAACACAGGAGATCTCACGACAACTTCAATGTTGAAGTTGTGTCCATGGATCGTGTCGCCGACGAATTTGGAGGCGGCAGATTTGACCCTACCGCGATTAGAACATTTGCTAAAATGCTGTTCGATCGCAACCCCAACTTTCGCTACCTCGCTTTAATCGGAGATGGCACTTACGACCCAAGAAACATTATCGAGCGTGGCGGGAACCTCATTCCAACATATCAAACAAGCGCTTACAATCATGAGGTAACAGCTTTTCCAACCGACGACTACTATGTCTTGGTTACGCAAGGCGACGGACGGGACACACGTTCCTACCCAGACGGCCTAGTCGATATCGCTGTAGGTCGAATTCCTGGGAACACTGTTTCCCAAACTGATGCGCTTATTGACAAAATAATCCGTTACGACACTGACCCTTCATTGCTCGGAGAGTGGAGAATGCGAAACGTTTACGTGGCCGACGATGAAGACAGCGATAGCCACCTGAAGGATATGGACGAAATCGCGATGCTCAACGCTGTTCGTTTTGCAGAGCTTAATCAGGTGAAAATTTACGCAGACGCTTTCGAGCAAGTACCAACTCCAGGAGGAATTAGAATTCCACGAGCTGCAGATGCGATCAATCAAAACATGTTTCTTGGAAACCTCACTACTAGCTATTTGGGCCACGGTGGTCCAAGAGGATGGGCTCAAGAAAGAATTCTCAACGCACCCGATATTGAAAAGTGGAACACGCGTAATTCATTCCCTATTTTAATTACCGCAACCTGCACCTTCACCGGATTTGACGATCCCCAGCTAACTGTAGCAGGAGAACTAGTCCTTTTCAAAAGAGAAGGTGGTGCGGTTGCATCTGTAAGTACGACTAGACCTGTATTTACAAACGCAAACAAGCAATTGACCAATTCAACACACTTGAATCTGTTTAATAAGTCGTTGACCAGAGATCTAGGCATGGGTGAATTGCTCAACCTTGCTAAAACTGGGACCTCTGGAAACGTCCAGAACAACCTCAAATATTCGCTCTTTGGAGATCCAGCTATGAAGATTGCTGTACCAAGGTTGAATGTTGAACTAACAAAATTCGACAGTCTCGTGGTGGCTACCTCTACCGACACATTTTCTGTCGCTCCGCTTCAAGAAGTCAGTATTGAGGGTGTCGTTACAGATCTGGACGGCTCAACCATTAACGATTTTAATGGTGAGGTAATTCTTACCATTTTTGATAAAAATAGATCGCTACAAACCCTTGGACAAGATGCTGGTAGTAGCGTTAGAGCATATCAAGCGGAGGGCGGTACACTCTTTAAAGGAAGAGCTACTGTAACCAATGGACAGTGGACAGCTCAGTTCAGACTGCCGAAAGATATGAGTGTGTCACGTGGACTCGGAAGGTTGAGCATGTATGCCTATTCTCCTGATGGACGCGATGGTGGAGGTCTTTTCACCGGTTTCTTCGTAGACGGCCTAGCTGCGAGCTCTGTAGTTGACAATACTCCACCTTTAGTAGAAGTCTTCATGGGCAGCGATGCATTTGTTTCTGGAGCCTTAACCTCCGAAGACCCCATCGTCCTTGCCAAGTTGAGCGATGATTTTGGTATTAATGTGAGCGGTACTAGCATCGGGCACGATCTTTCAGCTACGCTCAGAGGTGGCCAAGACGGCAATTTTGTTCTCAATGATTTTTATCAAGCAAGCGCAGACGATTACAGAAGTGGTGAGGTGCGTTATCCTCTTTTCGACTTGCCTGAAGGAGAATATGAGCTTGAAGTCAGAGCTTGGGACCTTTCAAACAACACCGGGGTTGGGACGACGCAATTCGTAGTCAGCAATGACCCAGGTGTCGCACTTAGGAGAGTCTTGAACTATCCCAACCCATTCGTGGATGCTACATGCTTTCAATTTGAACACACCGCTGCTGGGCAGTTCGTTGAAGTCCAAGTTGATATCTACACGACATCTGGTCGTTTAGTACGAAGCCTTCGCCATGAAGGAGTTGCAGATGGATTTAGATTTGGAAACGACGACTGCATCGCTTGGGATGGAACAGACATGTTTGGCCAAGAACTTGCTAGAGGAGTGTATCTCTATAAGGTGAAGCTTCAGACGGAAGATGCAGAACGTTCTGGAGAAAGTGGATTCGAGCGCCTAGTAGTACTCAAATGATCTACTACCCTATTTCTGCAAACGTTATCAAAACGTTAGGACACGGCAATAACATCTGCCCTTTGAACGATTAACTAATGTACTTCTATACTATAAAGAAGCTCTTACATTCGCGCTGCCTAAAAAACGGTCCAAACCGCACCCTATGAAAATTGTCAAACTGTCTAGGCTTACATTTACTGCCCTAACCCTTTTAGGAGCAGTTCTCGCCCAAGCGCAGGTATTAAACTGTGTCGAACAACCTCCAGGATCAGGTAACTTTATAAATCCTGTCACAGGCCAAGATTGTATTACAACGATCCAGACGGCAGTCCCTTTTCTTACCATTTCTCCTGATGCTAGATCGGCTGCGATGGGAGATGCGGGTGTTGCACTTTCACCGACAGCAGCGTCTACCTACTTCAATGGTTCGGCACTCGCATTCTCTGAGCGTCCATTCGAAATCCAAGCAACTTTCACTCCTTGGTTGCGCGCATTGAACCTAAACGACGTTTACCTCGCCAACCTAGCAGGGTACGGTCGACTAGACGATCTTCAGGTAGTCTACGGATCTTTGCGTTATTTCTCATTAGGGAGTATTCAATTTACTGATCAAAACGGTCAGCCAATCAGCAATGGCAAGCCGTATGAGATGGCAATCACTGGTGGCTACTCTCGTAAGCTCACAGACGAATGGAGTGCGAGTATCGCAGGTCGATTCATCCTCTCTAGCCTAGCTTCTGGACTTCAAGTTCCAGGAGAAACCGATATCATTGGTAACGGAACTTCAGGCGCTGCAGACATCGGAATTACTTATAAGACGGACGTATCTATTGGTAATAGCTCAACTTTACGAGCAGGTGCCAACATTCGTAACATCGGAGCAAAGATTACCTACACCAACTCTACTGCCAAAGACTTTATCCCTACCAACCTTTCGCTTGGATCATCACTACAAACGTATTTTGATGATTTCAACTCTTTCACGTTTACCGTAGACTTTAATAAGCTTCTAGTTCCTAGTCCTCGCGTAGATGCGGTAGATGTAGATCCTATGAACGGACGTCCAGACTACCTTGATCAAAGTCCTATTGAAGGGCTTTTCAATAGTTTTGGCGATGCTCAAGGAGGGTTCAGCGAGGAGCTAGACGAAATCAACCTCTCCATTGGAGCTGAATATTGGTACGCAGATCAGTTTGCAGTACGCGCAGGCTATTTCAATGAAAGTAACACCAAAGGAGGTCGTAAGTACCTAACACTCGGTGTAGGGCTCAAATACAATGTTTTAGGGCTTGATTTCAGCTACTTAATTCCAACAACTAGCGTTCGAAATCCTCTTGATAACACGCTTCGATTTGGCCTGAGTTACTTGTTTGACTCTGATACTCCTGAAGGAGTAGATTTATAGGACTATTTTGTCTTTTGACCTTTCGGCAAAACCCGCTCTTCACACGTTGATGAGCGGGTTTTTTGTTTTGGCGAAAGCCTTTATTAAATACGGGTGCCTCGGGCTGAACTTGAAAAAACGTACAGGGCTAGGGCGATAAGCCGGATTCTGTCGTGATCCGTCATTTATCTAAGCTGCCTACCCGCACGTGAGAGCTTATGCTCTGGCGACGGACCGCCGCTTTTCACCTTTCGGCAAAACACGTACTGCGTGGCATTGCAACGTGTGGGGTTTACCTCCGATTGAAATTGCTCCCAATCAGCGTGCGCTCTTACCGCACGATTTCACCCTTACCTCGAAACGAGGCGGTTTACTTTCTGTGGCACTTTCCATAAGTAAGGCGTTTCCACCCTACCCTCCGGGCTTTCGACCGGCACACTATCCTACGTTGTCCGGACTTTCCTCACCTCTTACGAGACGCGACGGATTACCCCAGCACCTGTACAGTACAAATGTGAGCATTTGCGCTGAAAGATGAGTGACACATTTTCGTCCCAAATCCGTAAGGAATAAGTGCGAATACACTTTTGTGAAAGAATCTCTTCAAAAATTTTACAGTTGGCTTCAAAAACAGTCTGAAAGCCCAGATGCTGAAAATCCAGCTATTGGAAGTTCAGAATGGCTAACCCGTTGGCAAAACCATGCGTTCGTCGCGCTTGGAGGGCTCATTCTTGTTGGTGTATTTAGCCTCAATTTCCTCTTCAGCGAAGGAGCAAACCTCAGGTCATACGCAGAAGACGTCGAATTGACGCTTCAACAACATGAGGGCGAAATTGATAACTTGACAAGAGACTCAGCCTTCCTGAGACGACAAGTTTATGGACTAAAAAAGCTATCTGCCGATGATCAAAAAGCAGATGCTGATCGAATTCTAGCCCTATCGCAACGACCATATAATTTCTGCGTCTACGAACGTGACTCACTAGTCTTATGGACAAATAATCGAGTTTTTCTCCCAGAAAGTTTTACCCCTTCTAGATTGCCTCAACTACAACTCAGGCGACACAAGAACGGCTATTATGTCATCAAGCATAGTGAGGTTGAACTTTTTGATGAACGCACGTTTGATATCGTTTCGCTTGTACCCATAAAGAATGCATATACGCTCAACTCCGAGCATCTTAATAACACCTTCACAGATCATCCTAACATTCCTGAGGCTGTAGATCTATGTCAAGTCCCAACAGCCTTTCCTATTCGATCAAGCTCTGGAGAAGTTGTAACATATCTACACAACACGCGCAAATTCAATGATTGGAGATATCAAGCACTCCTCCTATTACTCTACATCGCTGGCTTTGGAGTTTCTGGAGTTCTTCTTAATAACCTTGCGGTAAAGGTTGAAGAAAAAGTTGGACCATGGGCTGGAGGCATCACAATCGTCTCCGGAGTGGTCCTTGGCAGAAGCCTGATGGTTGCGTCTCGCTGGTCTGATCAATTTACAGACTTGGGAATGTTTTCTAGAATGTTTCAGACGCCCGTATTGTCTGGATCTCTCGGCGGTCTACTCCTCAATGTACTTGTAGTATTATGGTTAGTCACTTTCTTCCATAGGCACTACATCTTACCTGATCAGAGTGCCAAAACAGAGCTAAGAAAATGGTTAATTACTGGAGCTCATTATTTGACCATCGTTTTAAGTTCTTTCGCCCTAACACATGCTTTTCAGCAGGTGGTCACTAGAAGCGACCTAAGATTTAATTTTAAGAATATTATTGAGCTTGACTCCTTCAGTATGCTTGCGGTGCTGGCGATGCTGATCCTCATTTTCGGAACGTTCTTATTTTCTCACCGACTCATGCTTGGGATCGCCCAAATTGGCCTAAGCAAGAAATCTCGAGCGATGAGTTTACTCGGAGCCATGGGAGTAGCGTTACCGATAATTCTTGCGATAGGGAGCCCACTTCCAATACCTCATTTTTATCTCGGATCCATCATTTTCGTACTGGTTTACGATATGTTTATTGACTCAGGAGAGGCCAACGTGCTCTGGCTATTTTTCTGGTTGGTCGTTCTAGCTATGTATTCTTCTGCTTTACTCTTTACGTTCAACGAACAAAAAGATTTAATAAAGCGTACCGAATATGCCGAAGTATTAAGTGAACCAAGAGATACAACTGCAGAAGCAGGGCTTAAAATTTATGTCAGTTCGTTGCGGAGCGATATAGCGTTGCAAGAGATTTTAGCGGAAGACTCTGACATCGTCAGCATGAGAGACCTTAAGCCCCCTTTAGAGCGGATGCTTGTTGATCAAGGGTACCTCTATAACAACTATCAGGACCGCGTTTGGGGATATGATTATTCAACCGACAGTACTTTCCTTAAAGGTAGAACCTCGGTTGAAGCGCGTAATGCGGCCGAGCGTTTTGCGGAAGCCAATAAAATAGATGACCACATCAGGTACGAACTCCTTGATGGGAAGCGACTCGTTTACCTCATCCATCTCGAAAGCGAGTTAATTCGAGGGGCTACACGAGGCCTATTCATAGAATTCGAACACTCGCAAAGGCCAGCTTCCCGAATTTTTACTGAATTATTTGAAGAAGAACGCTACCGACATCTACCAATGTTGGATGAATACGATTATGCAATCTATCGACAAGGAAAGCTCGTAGAACAATCTGGAGGCCAACATCCGCAAACCTTGAGGCTGCCCAATCTTCCTTTACCAGGGAATCACATCTCGGTAACAAATTCCCAGTACTCGAATGTTCTTTATGCTGGCAACAATGAGACGTACGTCCTAATCGGTAAAGATATGGGAGGGTATTTGCGACCGATGTCGCTTTTTAGTTACCTCTTTGTTTGGTGCATTATTTTGACGTTGGCCATGTCTTTTGTCAATACATATGTCAATGTACTCCCTACCGCAATTGACATTACTTGGCTTGGCAAACCAAATCTAAAGACAAAGATTCAAGTAGGAATTGTGACGCTAGTCCTTTTGAGCTTTGGTATGATTGGATATGTAACAAAATTATACTTCCACAACTCAACAGATGCGTATCACGATAATCGTCTAAATAGAAAAGTTGCTGGAATCCTACGTAACACCGAACACGAAATACACCTCTTAAGTGAGCTGACAGAAATTGATCAACCATCGCTCGAGCGTATTCTGAAACCTATTTCAGAAATACATAGAATGGACATCAATCTTTATGACCTTAATGGCAACCTAATCTCGACGTCGGAACCAGATATTTTCAAACGAGGTGTCATTGCACCAAAGATGGGATCTTTTGGGTATCAAATGCTTGCAAAGGGAGGCTTATCTCAAGCGGTTCAACAAGAGTCCGTAGGTGATCTCTTCTACAGGACAGCATACGTCCCTGTAAGGATGCCAGAAGGAATAACCATCGCCTACATGGGACTGCCCTACTATACCAAGGAAAGAGACTTACGCGACGATGTAAGCTCATTCATGGGCACCTTGCTCAACGTATATGTATTCCTTTTGCTTATTGCCGGGGTTATTGCCATTACGGTAGCAAATTCTATTACCCGACCGCTTTCAGAATTAGGAGCAAAAATCCGTCGATTCAAGTTGGATGAAAAAATTGAGCCTATTGTTTGGGAAGCCAAAGATGAACTTGGCGACTTAATTGGTGAGTTTAATACCATGCTCTCGACAGTTGAATCTTCAGCAAAAGAACTGGATAATGCCAGAAGAGAATCTGCTTGGCGAGAAATGGCTCAGCAAGTAGCCCATGAAATTAAAAATCCGCTCACGCCGATGAAACTGAGCATTCAATACCTCAGGCACGCCTTAGGAAGAGACCCTGAAGAAGTTGAAAGTCTCATCAAACGAGTAAGTCATACACTCATTGAGCAGATTGATAATCTCGCTACGATAGCAACTACATTTTCAACGTTCGCCAGAATGCCAGAGCCTGAAAATTCACTATTTGAATTAAATAAACTTGTCCAGTCCGTACACGACTTGTTCTTGGAAGAGGACGTAGATTCTTCGCTTAACATCGAGACTCCACAAAAAGGATTTTCTTATGAAATAATGGCAGATAAGAAACTTCTGATGCGAGTTTTAAATAACCTCATCAAGAATGCGATTCAGGCAATTCCAGAAGAGACACGCGGTCGTGTTGGAGTTAACCTCAAGCATCAAGGAGCGCTCGCATTGATCGAAGTAACTGACAATGGCACGGGAATTCCAGAAGAAATGCAGGAAAAAGTATTCTTCCCAAAGTTTACTACGAAAAGCTCAGGCACGGGCCTTGGCCTTGCCATATGCCGCGACATTGTAAAAGCAGCTGGAGGGCGCATCTGGTTTGAAACAGAACCTGGCGTAGGTACTCAGTTTTATGTAGAGTTGCCGTTGGCAATGGCTGTGGAGCCTCACGACCATCTTGAGAGCAAGCAGTCGGAATCCTAAAGCGATTAAAGCGAAAGTTTTACTTATTTTAAACCTCGCTACGCGTACTTTGCCTCGATGCGAGCAATCGTTATCGGAGCGGGAATTGGGGGTATAGCAGCAGCTATTAGGGCTTCTCAATTAGGATACGAAGTTACCGTATTTGAATCATCTAATGGTCCTGGAGGTAAGCTTTCTTCTTTCGAGCAAGATGGGTATCGATTTGATAGAGGCCCGAGCTTGTTCACGATGCCTCAGTATGTTGACGAACTTTTTGAGCTTTGTGGTGAAAACCCGAAAGATCATTTTCACTACAAACGAGAAGAAGTTGTTTGTCGCTATTTTTGGGATGATAACGATCGGCTAGTCGCATATGCAGACCCTGAGCTGTTTAGTAAAGAGGCGGCGGCTGTCTTTGATGTCGATGCAGACCTTGTGCTCAAAGCACTCAAAGCCTCAGAAAAAAAGTATATCTACAGTGGTAGGACGTTTTTAGAAAAACCACTTCATAAACTGAATACTTGGCTGAGCAAAGACGTCTTAGCGGCGCTATCACGCCTCACTCAAATGGATCTTAACGATACCATGCATGAGGTTAACAAGCGCCAGCTTCAGCACCCAAAACTCGTACAACTCTTCGATCGTTTTGCGACGTATAATGGCTCCAACCCATATCAAGCGCCTGGTATTCTGACGGTTATTCCTACATTCGAACATCTCATTGGTACCTTTTTGCCGAAAAGAGGAATGTTTGACATCACCGCATCTTTGGTGGGCCTCGCCGAGCGTCAAGGAGTTCGCTTTCAGTTCAATAAGCCTGTTGCAAACGTCCAACACTCAGGAGACCAAGTCACAGCGGTGGAGCTAGAAAATGGTGAAACGCACAAAGCGGATCTTCTCATCAATAATTCGGACGTTCACTTTTTCTATCAAAATTTGATCAAGGATGTCAAACTTCCTAAACGCACGCTAGCACAGGAGCGATCAACCAGTGCTGTTATCTTCTATTGGGGAGTTCGAGGCGACTTTGATGAATTAGGGCTACACAATATCTTTTTCGCGAACGACTACAAAGCTGAATTTGAAGCCCTTCAATCTGGGTCGATCGCCGATGACTTTACGGTCTATGTAAATGTGACATCAAAGTACATCGAAGGGGAGGCTCCAGCAGGCACAGAGAATTGGTTCGTAATGGTTAATGCTCCCTATGATCGAGGCCAAGATTGGCAAGAAGAAATCAAAAGAATTAGAGAGCACACCATTTCTAAACTCTCAAAAGTCATGTCTAAAGATTTACGCTCGGCTATTGAAACTGAGCGCACGTGGACTCCTCCAGGTATTCAAGAAGATACGGGCTCGTACTTAGGCGCACTATACGGGACGAGCTCAAATTCAAAATTTGCCGCATTTTTTCGCCATCGCAATGAAAGCAAGCAATTTAAAAATTTATTCTTTGTTGGAGGAAGCGTTCACCCTGGAGGTGGTGTTCCTTTAGCTTTACTTTCCGCCAAAATTGCCGCAGACTTAATACCGCGACCTGCATGACAGCTTTCGCCAAAACTTCTCTCACAAACCGAGAACGCCTCCCTGCAGCCCTACTCGTCAGCAGCTATCTGTTTGGGATGGTAGTACTTGCACATGGATGGTTAGATGGCTTCGTCTATCTAACAAGCCCTCACCTACTTTTTTGTCTCGTCCTTATGCTTTTGACGCATCGACCGATGCCAGCTATCGGTATATGGATTTGGCTGGCCATATGCTTCATTCTTGGCTGGACGGCTGAATTTATTGGCGTGCATTACAAATGGCTTTTTGGAGAGTACGTCTATGGTGACGTACTCGGACCTAAGATTTTTGGAATACCACTGATCATTGGTGTCAATTGGATTTTGGTGGTATATGGCGTTTGCACGACGCTCAATATGCTTTTCCTTAAAACAAATCGAATAATGAAAGCGGTGATTGCAGCTATGGTGCTAGTATCACTAGACTTTCTCATAGAACCTGTAGCAATTAAACTAGACTTTTGGACTTGGGCCCTAGGTGATCCACCTACTCAAAACTTCATTGGCTGGTTTTGTGTTGGGCTAATACAAACCAGTCTATTTTACCTCATTGTTCCTTTGTCTGAAAATCGACTAGCTCCTGTACTTTTACTCTTGCAAGTCCTTTTCTTTGGATACCTAAGTGTGTTTGGATGATCACCTCTTCTCTTCTTCTCTACGCTGGAGTCATACTAGCAACCACTGCAGCAATGGAATTTGTTGCTTGGTCTGCACATAAGTATGTTATGCACGGTTTTTTGTGGAGCTGGCATGAAGACCACCACAAGCCACATTTTGAAAAAGAAGGCTTCTTCGAGCGGAACGATTTGTTCTTTCTGGTTTTTGCTGTGCCAAGCGCTTTGAGCTACACGTTTGGAGCGACATATCAAATATGGTGGCTCTTCTGTATCGGCATCGGCATCAGCGTCTACGGACTTATCTACTTCTTAATACACGACGTCTATATACATCGAAGATTTCAGTGGTTCAAGCAGCTTGACAACTCCTATACCCAAGCCATCGTGCGCGCACACGGTGCGCATCATGCAGTCACTACGAAAGATAGTAGTGAGAGCTTCGGCCTTCTGGTCGTTGATAATAAGTTCTTCGGGGAGCGAGAAGGAAAGAATTAATCCCAGCGGGCTTTCCGCAAACCCATTTAGACTCCGCTTTTATCCTAAACTAAGAACGGCCCCACGCGCAATGCATAGGGCCGTTTTTAATTGGCTTTAGTGAAAGACTCGCCATAAGACGTGCCTTCGGGCAGAATCTTAAGCAGAAAGAACCTTTGCCATCGTATCGCCGATATCAGCTGGACTGTGAACAACGTGAATGCCGCACTCATCCATGATTCGCATCTTCGCCTCAGCAGTATCTTCAGATCCACCCACGATTGCTCCCGCGTGCCCCATCGTACGTCCAGCCGGAGCTGTTTGACCTGCGATAAAACCAACAACAGGCTTTGTGCCATGCGCTTTAATCCAATGAGCAGCGTCAGCCTCCATGGTTCCTCCAATCTCTCCAATCATGATGATTCCTTCCGTCTCCGGATCATTCATGAGCAGTTCGACAGCATCCTTAGTAGTTGTTCCTATAATAGGATCTCCGCCAATTCCAATAGCCGTTGTAATACCCAATCCTGCCTTCACAACTTGGTCAGCAGCCTCGTAAGTAAGAGTACCCGACTTCGAAATGATACCAACCTTACCTTTTTTGAATACGAAGCCTGGCATGATTCCAACTTTCGCCTCCCCAGGAGTAATTACTCCAGGGCAGTTAGGTCCTACTAGACGGCAGTCTTTGGTGTCAATGTAGGCGCGAACCTTCACCATATCTTGAACAGGAATACCCTCGGTGATACAGATAATCACTTTGATACCTGCGTCAGCAGCCTCCATGATCGCGTCAGCAGCAAACGGTGGTGGCACAAAAATGATAGAAGTGTCTGCATTTGCCTTTGCAACAGCATCAGCAACAGTATTGAAAACTGGTTTGCCAAGATGCTCCATACCTCCCTTACCGGGAGTTACACCTCCAACAACGTTGGTACCATACTCGATCATTTGTCCAGCATGAAAAGTGCCTTCTTTTCCAGTGAAACCCTGGACGATGATGTTTGACTGCTTGTGAACTAGAACTGCCATAAGTTTTACTTGGTCTGGTTGGGTTAGACTACTCTACAATGAAAACATCCTGATTAGGTCGTTTCATTAGATAACGCTCCCGAGCAAATTTTTCCTCGTCTGCTTGAATGGTCCTGCGCATTTCTCTCGATTCATCAATCGTTCGAACGTAGAACGCCTTCTCATCCTGCAGCTGGTGCAGCGTCTGTTGTAGTTGGTGTTGCTTGATTAAACTGTAGTGATCAAAAAATGCGATGTAAACAAGAAAGCCCAACAAGGTGAGCGCGTACTTGTTACGCAAGAAGTTTGGAAGAAAAGAGAATATTCCGCCCTCTTTCTTCTTGTTTGATTTTTTAGTGCTCATAGTGCCGGGAGAAACCTCCTTCGTGTTCGTGGGCAAGCTACGAATCATCGCGTGCTTTTCCACATTTCAGACTACTTTCCTAGCAAATCGCGGCCAGGATAGTATGCGTCATCACCTAATTCCTCTTCTATCCGAAGAAGTTGGTTGTACTTAGCAACACGATCAGAACGACTTGCCGATCCTGTTTTTATCTGCCCACAGTTAAGTGCAACAGCTAAATCAGCGATCGTGACGTCTTCTGTTTCACCAGAGCGGTGACTCATTACACTAGTATACCCGTGACGTGTTGCCAAGTTTACAGCTTTGATGGTCTCCGAAAGCGAGCCAATCTGATTCACCTTAATAAGGATTGAATTTGCTGACCCTTCTTCAATTCCGCGTTGGAGGCGATTAACATTTGTAACGAAGAGATCGTCTCCCACCAACTGAGTGGTGTCTCCGATATTCTTCACTAAGCTTGCCCATGCAGACCAATCGTCTTCGTCAAGTCCATCCTCAATTGAGAAGATTGGATACTTCTTTGACCATGCAGTCCAGTAAGCTACCATGTCGTCAGATGACATCTCTTTGCCACTAGACTTATGGAGCACGTATGCTTTCTTCTTCGCATCGTAAAATTCAGAAGCGGCTGCATCCATCGCGATCATGATATCCTCACCTGGCTTAAAGCCGGCAGCTTCGATCGCTTGGAGTACAGTTTCTATCGCTTCTTCATTGCTCTGCATGTTCGGAGCAAACCCGCCTTCATCTCCAACATTTGTAGCGTAGCCTTTTTTCTTGAGGACGCTTTTCAGTGTGTGAAAAGTTTCGACCCCCATACGGAGCGCATCAGAAAAGCAATCCGCGCCTACTGGTACAATCATGAATTCCTGGAAATCAATACGATTGTCTGCGTGAGAACCACCATTGATGATATTCATCATCGGTACTGGCATTGTGTTCGCGTGCACTCCACCTACATAGCGATAGAGTGGCATACCGAACTCCTCCGCAGCAGCTTTAGCAGCTGCTAAAGAGACACCAAGAATAGCGTTAGCTCCGAGTGTACTTTTATTGTCCGTCCCATCGAGCTCAATCATCATGTTATCGATGTAGAGTTGATCACTCACTTCGATACCGATCAATGAACTCGCGATTTCTTCCTCTACATTAGTCACAGCGCGTAAAACACCTTTGCCCATATAGCGGTCTTTCGCCTTCGCATCTCTGAGTTCAACAGCCTCGTACTTGCCAGTACTTGCACCACTCGGAACAGCAGCGCGCCCCATAGCTCCAGCTTCTGTAAACACTTCCACCTCAACAGTAGGGTTGCCTCGACTATCAAGAATTTCTCTTGCTCTTACGTCAACTATCTCGCTCATAATACATGGGGTTTTGCGCCGCGAAAGTACACTAAGCAGCTTGGAATTGAGTACCTGATTCCAGCCAAGATTAGGCTGGCAAAACCTTCGTTTCTAGTAACTCAGCAAATTGGTCGAAGAGGTAGTTCGAATCATGTGGACCAGGTGAAGCTTCGGGATGGTACTGTACAGAGAACACGGGTTTTCCTTTCACACGAAGCCCTTCGATCGTATCGTCGTTTAGATTGCGGTGGGTCACCTCTACCACATCTAGATTTGCTTCGATTGCTTCAGGGCTTACGCCAAAACCGTGATTTTGAGAAGTAATTTCGCTCTTCCCAGTAATCAGATTTTTTACTGGATGATTGATACCCCTATGCCCGTTATGCATCTTATATGTCGGGATTCCATTTGCCAAAGCAAGAATCTGGTGGCCCAGACAAATACCAAATACAGGCAGACCGGTTGCTTGCGCCTGCTTCGCTTGATCAACAGCATAAGGCATCGCAGAAGGGTCGCCAGGACCGTTAGACAGAAAGATGCCGTCTGGCTTATAATCCATCAAGTCCGAAAAGGTAGTCTTCGCAGGGAAGACTCTTACACTAATTCCTCGTTGAGTAAAGTTGCGAAGGATGTTGCGCTTCGTACCGTAATCCAATACCGCAACTTTATGATTTTGTGGATGAGCTACTATATCATACGGCTCTTTCGTCGATACTCTTGAAGCAAGTTCAAGGCCACCCATAGATGGAACCTTGGCAAGTCTTTGCGAAAGCTTATCGAGATCAAGCTCTTCACTCGATATAATCGCGTTCATTGCTCCTTTAGTACGGATATGACGCACAAGAGCTCGTGTATCGACTCCTTCAAGACCCGTCAAATTCTTACGCTCCAAATATTCTTGAAGTGACGAATCCGCAAGATGACGAGAATACGAGTCTGCATATTCCCTTACTACTAGTCCGGCAATCTGAACATCTGCAGATTCCTCATCAGAATCTGCTGCACCGTAGTTACCGATGTGCGTGTTCGTTGCTATAAGGATTTGACCAGCATAACTCGGATCAGTAAATACTTCTTGATAACCCGTCATGCCGGTATTGAAGCATATTTCGCCTGTAGTAGTGCCAGGGGCACCGATTGCGAAACCTTGAAAGGACGTGCCGTCTGCGAGTAGTAAGACTGCCGGTTTTTTTGATAGATGACTCATGGTTAGAAAGATTACCGGAGGTCAAATGTATAGGAGGCTGGTTTAGGCTTTCGCCAAAACTATCCACGAAATCGCGTCGAACGTGAGACCTTGTGAACACTTTACTTTTCGCGGATGAGGTTTAGTATAAAAGTGAATTCACCAGAGCTGAAGGAGAATTTGGGTCTAAAAAAACGGGATGCCTTCTTGCGAAAACATCCCGTAATGAGCTTCATTAAAATCGGAGTTATTACTCCTCTTCCTTTTTAGCTTCAGGAGCTGCAGCTGCTGCGGTTACTTCACCACTCTTCTTACGACGGCCACGACGTGAGCGGCCTTTCTTAACCGCTTCCTTCGGATTGTAGTCCGCGTTGAAGTCAACTAATTCAATGATTGCTGTTTCGGCATTATCACCAAGACGTGTTCCGGTGCGAATTACGCGAACGTAACCGCCTGGACGGTTTGCTACTTTTGGCGCAATCTCGGCGAAAAGCTCCTTGACAGCTTCCTTATTCTGCAGCGCGCGGAATGCCATACGGCGTCCGTGGGTCGTGTTGCTTTTTGAGAAAGTGATAACTGGCTCCACGTACTTACGCAATGCTTTCGCCTTTGCAAGTGTTGTACTGATTCGCTTATGTCTGATCAAAGAAACCGAAAGGTTCTTGAGCATTGACTTGCGGTGGCCTCTTTGACGGCCGAGGTGGTTGAATGATTTTCCGTGACGCATGGTCAGAAAGTTTCAGGACACTGATCAATCTGCGGCGGCAGGCTCGCAAGACGTGATTGACTGGTAATTCCTAAGTTAGAGATCCAAAAGACAAAATCACTTGTCTTTGACCTGCACGATGAAATTAGTTTTAGTCTTCCTCGAGGTCGTACTTTCCTACGTCCATACCGAAAGAAAGCCCTTTTTCAGCAAGTAGCTCATCGATTTCTACCAATGACTTTTTACCGAAATTACGGAACTTTAGAAGCTCGTGTGTGTCATAGGAAACAAGGTTTGCGAGAGAATTAATCTTCGCAGCCTTTAGACAATTGTAAGCACGAACCGAAAGATCTAGGTCTTCGAGAGAAGTTTTAAGAAGCTTACGCATTTGTAGTACTTCTTCGTCTACAATTTGATTCTCTTTTTGAGTGTGATCATTAAGAGTAATGTCCTCATTGGTTATCAACGTCATGTGACGAATCATGATACGCGCAGCTTCCTTCACAGCTTCCTCTGGGTGGATGGTTCCATCAGTGGTTACTTCAATGGTGAGTTGCTCGTAATCTGTACGTTGCTCAACACGTGTATTCTCAACACGGTAGGCAACCTTCTTAATCGGCGTGTAGATTGAATCCATTGGGATCACACCGATTGGTGCATCTTTGGGTAAACTCTCGTTCGCTGGCTCATAGCCACGTCCGCGAGTTACCGTTAATTCAATCTCCAAGTTTACCGATGGCTCCATGCGGCAAATGACGAGATCAGGATTCATAACCTCGAAAACGTTCGAGTTGGCAGTGATGTCACCTGCTGTAAATTCTTCTTTACCGCTAACTGTGAGGTAGATCTGCTCGTTCTGAACGTCAGCCTCTTCGTCCGACGGGCGGATGCGAACCTGCTTGAGGTTTAGAATAATATCAACTACATCTTGAGTTACTCCCTCAATTGTAGAAAATTCGTGATCAACACCACCGATGCGAACTGCGCTGATTGCGTAACCTTCGAGTGAGCTCAAAAGTACACGACGGAGTGAGTTACCGACAGTCTGGCCAAAACCAGGCTCTAACGGTTTGAACTCAAACACTCCTTTGAATTCATCTGCTTTTTGCATCAGAATTTTTTCGGGCATCTGGAAGTTCATGATATTCATAGACCGTAGCTTTCGTGGAGGAGGGAAAAAGGCCTTTCGGCCAGGGGGTTCATTTTACACAAGTAGCCGAGGCCTGCAAACAGGCCTCGGCTAATGAGTGGTGAGCTTGGAGATCGTTTATTTCGAGTAAAGCTCGACGATCAACTGCTCATTAATTTTTTCTGGAATCTGATCACGCGTTGGGTAAGCCATGAATGTACCTTCCATACGGTCAGTATTCATCTCTAACCAACCGTGCTTACGTACATCTGACGCTGAAGCAACAGAGTTACGTACAACGTCAAGTCCTTGAGACTTTGGACGTACGGAAACTACATCACCTGGCTTCAATTGAGTGCTAGGAGCATAACTTAGGTTTCCATTTACCATCACATGCTTGTGGCTCACGAGCTGACGTGCAGCGCGACGAGTTGGAGCAATACCAAGACGGTAAACTGTGTTGTCAAGACGTGCTTCAAGTAATTGAAGCAAGTTCTCACCAGTTACGCCACGAGCTGCAACTGCTGTTGCGAAGGTGTTACGAAACTGACGCTCAAGTACACCGTAAGTGTACTTTGCTTTTTGCTTCTCAGTAAGCTGCAACGAGTAGTCAGAGCTCTGACGACGACGGCGACGAGTGTTGCCGTGTTGTCCTGGCTTGTACTTACGCTTTTCAAACGCACGATCGTAGCCGAAAATCGCCTCACCAAGTGCACGCGCTTTCTTTGTAGTAGGTCCGGTATAACGAGCCATAAGATATCAGTTTAAGCTGACGCGATTAAACGCGACGACGCTTTGGTGGGCGGCACCCGTTGTGAGGAATTGGAGTGATGTCTTGAATACGAGTAATCTTAATACCCGCCTGGTCAACAGCGCGGATAGCAGACTCGCGTCCAGAACCAGGTCCTTTTACAAACACTTGCGCTGTGCGCATTCCAAGATCATAGGCTGTTTTAGCAGCTTCTGACGCAGCGACCTGAGCAGCATACGGCGTGTTCTTCTTAGAACCGCGGAATCCTGCTTTACCAGCAGTACCCCAGCTGATCACGTCACCTTTCTTGTTAGTGAGTGAAATGATGATGTTGTTAAACGAGGCCTTGACGTATAGGTAGCCTTCCGGCTCAACGTTGACCTTCCGCTTCTTTGCGGTTTTCTTGGCTTTTGCCATTGCGAATGATGCTTAGCGGGCGATCTCAGCCTCGGATTACTTAGTAACTTTCTTCTTGTTTGCAACTGTCTTACGACGTCCCTTACGGGTACGAGCGTTAGTACGTGTGCGTTGTCCTCTTAGTGGTAGACCACGGCGATGACGCAAACCCCTGTTGGATACAATATCCATCAAACGCTTGATACTCATCTGGACCTCAGAGCGCAATTCACCTTCAACGGTGTAATCGTTCTGAATGATGAGCGTGATTGTACGAACATTTTCTTCCGTCCAATCTTCGATTTTTGTGTGCACGTCAACTTCAGCGCGATCGAGAATCTCTTTCGCACGTGTTCGTCCAACACCGTAGATGTAGGTTAACCCAATAATTCCACGCTTGCGTCGTGGTAGATCAACTCCAGATATTCTAGCCATAGATAGGAATCTTTAAGCTCTCGCTAGCCTTGACGCTGCTTGAACTTAGGGTTCTTCTTGTTGATGATGTAAACCTTCCCCTTACGGCGAACGATCTTGCAGTCTGCTGACCGCTTTTTAACTGACGCTCGAACTTTCATTTCGGTCGTTTTTAATTGAATTATTTGTAACGGTAAGTGATGCGCCCTCGCGATAAATCGTAAGGAGACATTTCTACTGCTACCCGATCACCTGGTAGAATACGTATGTAGTGCATGCGCATTTTTCCAGAAATAGTTGCAACGAGTTGGTGGTCGTTTTCTAGGCGCACTCTGAACATTGCGTTCGACAGCGCCTCTTCGATGACACCATCCTGCTTGATCAAACCTTGCTTAGCCATTTTTAGAGTTTCGGGGTGCAAAGATAGTATAATTTCTGCAAAGCACGAAGCTCTTTTTACACTCCACCTTCATATAGTTTTGAAGCTACTGGATCATGAAGGTGTGGATTCTCTTTTACAGTCTGCTCTACAAAGGAATGATCACTTAATATATCAGGACCGTTACGTGTAACAGCTACTGAGTGCTCAAAGTGTGCAGTCGCTCTGCCATCCTTTGCCACAATCGTCCATCCATCAGGAAGAGTTGCGATATGCCGACTTTTGGTATTTACCATCGGTTCGATAGCGATAACCAGACCGGGCTTAATAATCGGTCCAGAATTACGACGTCCGTAGTTTGCAACTTCGGGGGCTTCGTGGAATTCACGGCCAATTCCATGTCCCGTGAGTTCGCGAACTACAGCATAGCCACATTCACGTTCGATGAAATTTTGAATTGCCCAACTGATATCTCCAATACGGTTGCCTACTCGCGCGCGCTCTATTCCGATATACAAAGACTGGTTAGTGGCCTCAAGAACATCCATGGCATCCTCCCCCACTCCAATGAAAGCGTAGGTATAAGCTGAATCACCATGAAAACCATTTAGATAGGCTCCACAATCGATCGAAACTAAATCTGTCTCTACGAAAGGCTTATCTGTAGGCAAACCATGAACTACGCATTCATTTACGCTAGTGAGAATCGAGCTAGGACACCCATAAAGCCCCTTAAAGGAAGGGACTGCTCCATTATCTCTTATAAACTCTTCTGCCTTAGCATCTAACTCAGTGCCTGTAACGCCAGGCTTAAGTAGTGTACCTAAGTAAGCTAATGTTTTGCTGACAAGTAGATTGCTTTCTCGCATAGCCTCAATCTCGGCATGCGATTTATGAAAGATAGTCTTGTTCCTTGCCATGTTCTTACATCAAGCTATGAGACGACAAAGAGATTAAATAGTGGATCCAATCTGCTGCATTGTACTTTGCTTGCCTTGTACGCGACCAGACTTAACTAGTCCATCGTAGCGGCGCATCAGTAGATAGCTTTCAATCTGTTGCAGAGTATCGAGTACTACAGCAACCATGATCAAGAGTGAAGTTCCACCAAAGAACAGTGCAAATCCAAAATCAATACCGAGTAAACTTGAAGCGATTCCAGGGAGGATTGCAATCAAACCGAGAGCGATAGATCCTGGAAGCGTAATTCTAGTTGTTACCGTGTCGATGAAATCCGCAGTAGGCTTTCCTGGCTTCACGCCAGGAATGAAGCCGTTACGAGACTTTAGATACTCTGAATATTGTTGCGGATCTACAATCAGTGCTGTGTAGACGTAGGTGAAAATCACTACGAGCAGGAACTGAATGAAGTTGTACCAGAATGATGTTGGGTCAGTAATACTATTCAACCATTCTGCTCCTTGAAGCACTCCACCTTCTCCTCCTAAGCCTTGGGCCAAGGTAGAAGGAAGAAACATCAATGCCTGAGCGAAGATGATCGGCATTACACCTGCGGCAATAACCTTGATTGGAATACTATCAGAAGCCGCTGAAGGATTGATGTCTGCAGATCCACGACCAACCATACGCTGAACGTATTGTACTGGAATCTTACGGATTCCTTGCACAATGAGTACAGTAACCATTACTACAGCGAAAAGTGCTGCAAGCTCGATTGCGAAGATGAAAAATCCACCTTCACTAGCGCGCTTGGTGAACTCCGCAGTAAAGGCTAGTGGCAAGGATGCTATGATTCCAACAGTGATCAAAAGAGATACACCGTTTCCGATACCACGATCAGTGATCTTTTCACCGAGCCACATAGCGAAAATAGTTCCTGCAGAGAGGATAATAAGTCCCGCAAAGTAGAATAAGCCAGAACCAACGTGAGGGTCGATTGCACCTTGTGAAGTAAGGTAAGTGAGGTAAGCACCACCTTGAACTAGCGTAATTGCTATCGTTAGTAAGCGAGTAATTTGAGTTAATCGCTTACGACCACTCTCTCCTTCCTTGCTCTGAAGCTTCTTAAAGTATGGGACAGCAAATCCCAACAACTGGATGATGATCGATGCCGTGATATACGGCATGATACCCAATGCGAAAATGGCTCCCTGATTGAATGCACCACCAGTAAAGATGTTGATCAAACCTAGAAGACCGTTCCCTTCAGAAGCAGTCTGCTTCAATACAGAAGGAATGACGCCTGGTAAGACGATGAAACTACCAACACGGTAGATAAAGAGAAGCCCCAGCGTAAAGAGAATACGATTTCGGAGCTCGTCTATCTTCCAGATATTCTGGATGGTTGAGAAGAACTTTTTCATGTGTGGCGAAGTGCGTGGCTACGTCAGAGTCTAACACACTTACCGAAGTGACGCGACTTCGGTAGGTGGGGCGGGCTAAATTAATTCTAGCGAACCGCCAGCGGCCTCAATGAGCTCTTTTGCTTTGGCGCTAGTCTTGTTGACCTTGACCTGTAGCGAAGTAGTTATCTCACCGGTTCCGAGAACTTTAACGAGATCAGTCTTGCGAATGATACCGTTATCGCGAAGATTTTCGATTGTAATCTCAGAAAGAGAGTACTTATCAGCGAATTGTTGCAGTTGTCCAACATTCAGGCCAACATATTCAACGCGGTTAGGACTTTTGAAGCCACGCTTAGGTAGGCGCATCTGAAGTGGCATCTGGCCACCTTCAAATCCACGCTTACTCTTGTAGCCTGAGCGACTCTTTGCGCCCTTATGACCGCGACCAGAGGTGCGACCGTAGCCACTACCAATTCCACGTCCAATACGCTTACGTGAGCGAACAGAGCCTTTTGCTGGTTTTAGATTACTAAGATCCATGGGTCAGTTAGATTTAAGGGCTTAGGCTTCGACGCGAACGAGGTGATCAACTTTGGCGATCATCCCACGGATGACGTCATTGTCTTCGTGCTCGACGGTTTGATTAACCTTTTTTAGACCTAATGCGATCAAGGTACGCTTTTGACGCACTGGGCGATCAATTGCACTTTTTACTTGGGTGATTTTGACGTTTGCCATAATCGTAGGGTCTGCTGTTTTGACGAAAGTCGCCGAGAATCGACGAAGGAAATAGATTAAGAAAGGATTACCCTTCGAAAACTTGCTTTAAAGAAATGCCACGCTGCTTTGCAATGGTCATTGGACTACGCAGCTTAGTAAGTGCGTCAATGGTCGCTTTGATAACGTTCTGCGGGTTACTAGACCCTTGAGACTTAGCAAGTACATCGTGTACACCACCTAGCTCAAATACAGGGCGCATAGCTCCTCCAGCGATAACGCCAGTACCAGCAGAAGCTGGCTTGATAAGAACTTTACCAGCACCGAATTTACCTAACTGCTCATGCGGAATAGTTCCCTTGAAGAGCGGAATAGTAATAAGGTTTTTCTTAGCTGCTTCTGTAGCCTTCTGGATACACTCAGCAACATCACGTGCTTTTCCAAGACCGTACCCTACACGACCTTTCCCATCTCCTACTACTACAAGAGCAGCGAAGCTGAAAGTACGACCACCTTTGGTAGCCTTACTTACACGGTTAAGGTTTACGAGCTTGTCGGAAAACTCACTATCAGCTTGACGGTCGCGGTTGCGATCCTTATTGCGGTCTTTACGGTCGTTACGTCCTGCCATGATTAGAATTTAAGGCCTCCCTCACGAGCGCCCTCTGCTAGAGCTTTTACTCGTCCGTGAAAAAGATAACCACCGCGATCGAACACGACGGTACTGATGTTAGCTGCGCTTGCTTTTTCAGCAAGACGAATTCCTACTTGCTTTGCTACGTCTGATTTGGTTCCTTCAGAACTCACACCTTCTTCATTAGAAGAAGCTGAAGCTAATGTTAGACCCTTTGAATCATCAATGAGCTGGCAGTAGATAGCCTTGTTTGAGCGATAGACGGCAAGACGTGGGCGCACCGGAGTGCCCTTAATCTTACGACGTATCCTGTTATGGATACGATGGCGACGATCTGATTTGCTGAGCGGCATGAGAAAATATGCTTTGGACGATTGCTGACCGTCCGAGTTTTAGATTGATTACTTAGCTGCAGTTTTACCTGCCTTGCGGCGAATTTGCTCACCGACGAAGCGAACTCCCTTACCCTTGTAAGGCTCAGGTGGCCTAAAGCTACGGATCTTCGCTGCAATGTGACCGATAAGTTGTTTATCGATACCAGTAAGATTGATGCGTGGAGCTTTACTCTTTTCAGTTACTGTCTCCAACTTGATATCCTCAGGGATGAAAAAGTGGATTGGGTGAGAGTAGCCAAGACTAAGCTCAAGCAGTTGGCCTGAGTTAGATGCACGATAACCTACACCTACCGCTTCAAGAGAAATCGTGTAACCTTCAGTTACACCGACAACCATGTTATTAATCAAAGAACGGCTAAGACCGTGCATTGAACGGTTATGCTTTGAGTCATCTGGGCGAGATACCGTGAGTGTACCATCGTCGATTTTGATACTAAGCGCAGGCTCTACCTGTTGCATTAGCTCACCTTTCGGCCCCTTAACCTTTACTAGGTTTTCCGGAGAAATGTCGATGGTTACCCCTGCTGGGACCGTAATCGGAGCGTTTCCAATTCGTGACATAATTTGGGATTTAAGGGACTAGTAAATGCGGCAGAGAACCTCTCCACCAACGTTTTTGCGACGAGCCTCTTTATCAGTCATGACTCCATCTGAGGTAGAGACAATCGCGATACCGAGACCATTAATTACACGTGGAAGATCCTGTGCACCTGCATACTTGCGTAGACCAGGCTTGCTGATACGCTCTAGCTTGCGAATAATAGGCTTGCGAGTAGCCGCATCATACTTGAGTGCGATACGAATTACCGACTGTGGCTTCACACTGTCATCAAACTGATAACGGTAGATATAACCATTGCGATAGAGGATCTCAGTTATACTGCGTTTGATGCCTGAGCTTGGGATTTCTACTACACGGTGACCCGCGAGTTGTGCATTACGAATGCGCGTTAAAAAATCTCCGATTGGATCTGTAACTGCCATGAGTGTTGTTTGAGTCTGGAGGTATCCGGTGAAGGACCTTACCAGCTCGCTTTTGTGATACCAGGAATTTTACCGTTGAGTGCAAGGTCACGGAACTTTACACGACAAACTCCAAATTTACGCATGTACCCTTTTGGACGACCAGTGAGGCCACAACGGTTGTGCAAGCGGATAGGATTAGAATTGCGTGGTAGCTTATCAAGCTCTTCCCACTGACCATTCTCTTTGTATTGCTGACGCTTAGCAGCGTACTTAGCAACCATCTTAGCGCGTTTCTTTTCGCGAGCTATGAGTGAAATTCTAGCCATTATTCTAGTCTGTTTTTCTGTTACGGAAAGGCATTCCTAAGCCGCGAAGCAAAGAAAGTGCCTCAGCATCTGTGGTTGCCGAAGTAACGATATTAATATCCATCCCAGTAATCTTGCTGATCTTATCAAGATCAATCTCTGGAAAAATGATTTGCTCCGTAATACCTAAGGTGTAGTTGCCACGACCGTCAAAGGCCTTGTCGCTTACACCGCGGAAATCACGAACACGAGGAAGAGCAACAGATACTAGACGATCGAAAAACTCGTACATCTGATCTCCGCGAAGTGTAACCTTAGCTCCGATAGGCATTCCCTCTCTTAGCTTAAAGTTAGAAATACTCTGACGCGCTCTAGTTGCAACTGCCTTTTGCCCTGTAATTTGGGTCATTTGCTCGACAGCAATGTCGACCAATTTCTTGTCTTGTGTAGCATCACCTACTCCTTGGTTAATACAAACCTTAAGGAGACGTGGCGTCTGCATTGGAGAAGAATAGTTAAACTCTTCTTGTAGTGCAGGAACAACTTCGTTACGATACTTCGTCTTGAGACGTGGTTGGTAGCTCATTACGAAAGGATTTGACCGGATTTCTTCGCGTAACGGACAAGCTTACCGCCTTCCTCACGTCGACCTACCCGAGTGATATCGCCACTTTTCGGATCGACAAGGGCGAGATTAGAAATATGAAGTGGCATTGCCTTGTCAACACGACCACCTGCGTCAGCTTCTGTAGCTTTCTGGTGCTTGATGCGGATGTTGGCTCCTTCTACGATTGCGCGATTCTCTTTCGGGAGAACTGCAAGTACTTCACCAGTCACCCCTCGGGATGCACCAGCGATAACTTTTACAGTATCACCTTTCTTGATCTTCAACTTTGCCTTGAATTCTGGCTTTGGACGTGACATTACAAATGCTGTTTAAAGTACCTCAGGGGCAAGTGAAACAATACGCATGTAATCCTTCTCACGTAGCTCACGAGCCACAGGTCCAAATATGCGTGTACCGCGAGGCTCATCTGATGCACTAAGTAGCACAACCGCATTGTCATCAAAGCGGATGTATGAACCATCACGACGGCGAATTTCTTTTTTGGTGCGAACGATTACGGCTTTTGAAACCGTACCCTTCTTTACTCCACCTGGACTAGTGTCTTTTACACTTACGACGATGGTATCACCAACGCCAGCGTAACGACGCTTCGAACCACCGAGCACGCGGATACACAGAACCTCCTTGGCTCCGCTGTTATCTGCCACCCGTAGGCGGGACTCTTGTTGAATCATTGCTGTTTCTCTTTAGCAGATCAAAAGATCGGCGAGGGTGAATTACTTTGCTTTCTCAAGCACTTCGACTAAACGCCAGCGCTTTGTTTTACTTAATGGACGAGTCTCCATGATGGTAACAAGGTCTCCCTCGTTAGCTTCATTCTTTTCATCATGCGCTGTAAATTTCTTGTGGCGCTTGATGAACTTTCCGTAGAGAGGGTGCTGAATGCGACGCTCTACTGAAACCGTAATGGTCTTGTCTCTCTTACTTGAAGTGACAAATCCTGTACGCGTTTTGCGTTGGTTGCGGGTTTCAACCGCAGGTGTGGTGGTCTGATCGGCCATAACAGCTTACGATTGTTTTGCTAGAAGACGGGCACGACGTGTACGCTTTGCAGCACGTCCTGCTCCCTCGTTTTGGGTTGCTAATTCTCGGCGACGTAATTCAGTGTTCAAGCGTGCGATATCTCGACGCAGCTCACGGATTTTCGTTGCACTTTCAATGCCCTTCGTATAATTATCGAAGCGCATTTGTTGGTACTCACGCTGAGCGCTAGTGAGCTCAACTTTAAGGTCCTCATCGCTGTGACCCTGTAATTCGAGGTACTTCTTAGATGCCATGATCTCTGGTTGTACAGCTCTACTGACGAAGGTCAGGACGAACGACTGTTTTGGTTAAAACTGGGAGTTTCTGAGCAGCAAGACGTAAAGCCTCGACCGCTACTTCTTCTGGAACACCATCAAGCTCGAACAATACTCGTCCTGGCTTAACTGATGCCACATAGTGGTCTACAGCACCCTTACCCTTACCCATACGAACCTCGAGAGGTTTCTTCGTAATAGGCTTATCTGGAAATATTCGGATCCACACCTTACCCTCACGCTTCATGAAGCGTGTCATCGCGATACGAGCGGACTCGATCTGACGGTTGGTGATGCGGCCTGCATCCATTGTTTTTAAACCGAAGCTGCCGAAAGAGATAGTGCTCCCTCTGCGTGCAAGACCCTTAATGCGGCCTTTTTGTTGCTTGCGGTATTTAGTACGTTTCGGCTGTAGCATGACAGTTGTTTGGCGGCGCCAAATTTTCGTTTCTTCGGCTCCTTATCTCTAAGGGCGCGCGAAGATACGCTTTTCTTTGATTCTAATTACGACGATCTCGGCGTCCTCCCCCACTTCCATCACGACGACCACCTCCACGGCGATCATTTCCACCGCGACGATCACCACCTGGTGAAGCGCCTCCGCGGCTTTCTGTGACATTAGGGCTGAGGTCACGCTTTCCTAACACTTCTCCTTTACAGATCCAAACTTTTACTCCGATCTTACCTTGAACCGTGTTGGCCTCAGTAAGTGCGTAGTCGATGTCTGCACGGAAAGTATGAAGTGGTGTACGACCTTGTTTGTATTCTTCGCGACGCGCCATCTCCGCACCGTTCAATCTTCCTCCTACTCGAATCTTGATGCCCTCGGCACCTGCGCGCATAGTTGATTGGATTGCCATCTTGATGGCACGACGGTGATTGATACGCGCTTCTAATTGCTTAGCGATTGATTCGCCAACAATAGCAGCATTAAGCTCAGGGCGACGGATTTCAACGATGTTGATTTGAACGTCCTGCTTCGTAATCTTACGAAGCTCTTCACGGATCTTGTCAACCTCCTGACCTCCACGTCCTATGATTACACCTGGACGGCTTGTGTGAATAGTCACCGTAATGCGTCGTAATGTACGCTCGATGATAATTCTAGCAATCCCACCACGCTGTATACGTGCGTTGAGATATACGCGAATCTTCTCGTCCTCGATAACCTTCTCGCCGAAGTTGTGTCCTCCGAACCAGTTGCTATCCCAACCACGGATGATTCCTAGGCGATTGCCAATTGGATTTGTCTTTTGTCCCATGATTATGCGGGGTTGGTGGTTTCTTCTGAAGTTACTGCTACTCCCTCAGCATCAGATGCTAGAGCTACAGCGTTTGCTACCGCTAAAGTAACGTGATTTGAGTGCTTGCGTATCCGGTGAGCGCGTCCTTGCGGAGCTGGTCGGAAACGCTTGATCATCGGACCTTGATCAACCATGATCATTGAAACGCGAAGATCGTAATCATCGGCGCTTTCAGTGTTATCAAGCTTGTTCTCCCAATTCGCAACGGCTGAGAGGAGTAACTTTTCTAGCCAGATTCCAGCCTCACGACCAGAATATTGAAGTATAGAAAGAGCTTCGCCAACAGGTTTGTTGCGGACCAAGTCGGCCGCCAACCGCATTTTGCGGGCTGACATCGGGCAGTTGCGCAATTTTGCTACAGCTTCCATGAGTAAGTGAGTTAGGTGCGGGAAATTTTAGCTTTCGCTAAAACCAATCCTGCGCGAAGTTATTTCTTACGGTTTCCACCATGCCCTTTGAATGTACGCGTTAGCGCAAATTCACCAAGCTTGTGACCTACCATGTTTTCTGTTACGTAAACCGGAACGAAAGAACGTCCATTGTGGACAGCGATCGTCAGACCTACCATTTGAGGGATGACCATAGAAGACCGAGACCAAGTCTTGATGACTCCTTTCTTTCCTCCCGTCTGAGCAGCTTCGATTTTGTCGAGCAGTCTGTGGAACACGTATGGTCCCTTTTTGAGTGAGCGTGGCATCTAGTATATTACTTTTTGTTGCGCTTCTTGCGACGGGTGATGATCAATTTAGAAGAAGTCTTCTTGACATTACGAGTCTTCTGACCCTTTGCCATAATTCCAGTACGCGACTGCGGGTGTCCACCTGAAGCACGACCTTCACCACCACCCATAGGGTGATCGACAGGGTTCATGGCAACACCACGTGTGTGTGGTCGACGTCCTAGCCAGCGTGTTCGACCAGCCTTTCCAAGTACTTGGAGCGAGTGGTCAGGATTAGATGTTGTACCAATCGTAGCCTTACAGGTTACGAGAATACGACGAACTTCGCCCGAAGGTAACTTGATTACAGCAAACCTTCCTTCACGAGAGGTCAGCGTACCATTAGTTCCTGCTGCACGAGCCAATGCTGCTCCACGACCTGGGGTCATTTCGATGGCATGGACCACAGTACCGAGTGGAATTTCGTCGAGATAAAGCGCATTTCCAACGCTAATTGGCAATCCACGACCTGATTGAACCGTGTCCCCAACATTGAGGCCTCTTGGAGCAATGATGTATCGCTTCTCACCATCTGCATAAAAAAGCAGTGCGATAAAAGCAGTACGGTTTGGATCATACTCGATAGACTTAACGGTAGCTGGAATTCCTTCCTTCTCACGCTTAAAATCTACGATACGGTAACGACGCTTGTGTCCACCACCTCGGTGGCGTTGAGTCATCTTACCATCATGGTTACGACCACCAGACTGTGTCATCGGAGCGAGCAAGCTCTTTTCCGGTGTGTCGGTGGTAACCTCCGAAAACTTGTTTCCTACGCGAAAGCGCGTTCCCGGCGTTACTGGTTTAAACTTCTTTAATGGCATGGGTGCCTAGTTTTTCAGGTTATGGAGCTTAAAGCTCGCCGAAGAAATCAATGGTTTCGCCGTCACGGAGTGTGATGATGGCTTTTTTGAAGGCATTACGTCGACCATGCTGAAGTCCACGCTTGGTAAAGCGGCTCTTTAGCTTGGCTGGCATGCGCATGGTGTTAACCGATGCAACCTTAACGTCGAACATGGACTCAACCGCAGTGCGGATTTGGTACTTGTTCGCTGTCTTTTGAACCACGAAGGTAAACTGGTTCCGGCCAGTAGAGAGCTCTTGGCTCTTTTCTGTTATTACCGGCTTTTGTATTATCTGAGTCGTCATGAGTTACCAGATTAGGCCTTCAAGGCAGTTTGCAGTGAATCAACGCTTCCTTCTGTTAGCACGAGTGTTGACGCATTGAGTACGTCGTACACGTTAACTGACTGAGCAGTTACGAGCTTGGCATTAGGTAGGTTGCTGAAGCTCTTACGAACGTTCGGTTGACTATTCGAAACAACAACGAGGACTTTGCCTCTTGCGTCACCGTGAATAGCGTCGACCATTGCTCGAGCGTCTTTAGTTTTTGGTGCAGAGAAATCAAAATTCTCTACAACGCGTAAAGCTCCTGAATTCGCCTTTGCACTAAGTGCGCTGATGCGAGCTAGACGCTTAACTTTCTTGTTGAGCTTGATTACGTACTTGCGAGGACGTGGACCAAAGATGCGGGCACCTCCACGGAAGAGACCACTTTTGATAGATCCAGCACGGGCAGTACCTGTTCCCTTTTGCTTCTTCAGCTTACGAGTAGAACCGCTCATTTGAGATACTTCTCTTGCAGAGTGCGTACCTGTACGTTGAGCTGCGAGATATTGCTTTACAGCTAGGTATAGAACGTGTTCGTTCGGCTCAATGCCGAAAACAGCGTCTGATAGGTCGATCTCGCGGCCGACCGCCTCACCTTTGGTGTTGTGGACTGTGACTTTCATCGGTCGACTATTTTTGTATGATTACCGTCGAACCCTTAGGGCCTGGGAGTGCTCCCTTGACGAGGACGAGATTCTTTTCAGGGAAGACACGAACGATTTCTAAGTTCATTGTTTTTACACGACGGTTGCCATCCTGGCCGCCCATACGCATACCCTTAAATACTTTCGCTGGATAACTCGCTGCTCCAATAGAACCTGGAGAACGAAGTCTGTTGTGCTGACCGTGAGTCGCATCGTTTACACCGCGGAAGTTGTGACGCTTTACGACACCTTGGAAACCTTTACCCTTTGAGGTACCGATTACGTTCACTTTATCGCCAGCTTCGAAGACCTCGTCTGCGGTAACCGTATCACCGAGAACTTTATCTACGAGTGGGAACTCGCGAAACTCGACGATTTCAGTTGCAGAGGTAATACCTGCTTTAGCGAAGTGACCCGCCATTGGCTTGGTTACATTCTTCTCGTTGCGCTGCCCAAAGGCTAGCTGAGTAGCAGTGTACCCGTCGGTTTCCTCAGTTTTAACTTGAGTAACCGTACATGGACCTGCTAAGACAATGGTACAGGCGACATTCTTGCCTGTAGCATCGAATACGCTCGTCATTCCGAGCTTTCGACCAATTATTCCGTTCACGTTTCCAGATTTGGACGCCCATCTCAACCGAAGTCGGAGCGGGACGCATGATGAATCCTGAGAAATCAGGATATGTCATTTATTTTAGTGATGGACTTAAGGAAGGTTTTGGCGGAAGCCCCTACCCTACACTAAGTCCAATTAGCGGTTTAGGTCAACTTGACCTGGATATCTACACCACTTGGCAACTCCAACTTCGACAAAGCGTCGACAGTTTTCGGTGTCGGAGTGTAGATTTCAATAAGACGCTTGTGCGTTCGTAACTGGAACTGCTCACGTCCTTTTTTATAGACGTGGGGAGACCGCAACACGGTGAAGATTTTCTTCTCCGTGGGCAGCGGAATCGGACCAGTCACTACAGCGCCTGAGTTGCGTACTGTCTTGACGATTTTTTCCGTTGACTTGTCGACCAGGCTATGGTCATACGAACGGAGTTTGATTCGAATCTTCTGATTCATGCCTCTCGGAATTGAGGAGGTTAAAGTTAGGCATCAACGGCACCAGTAGCGGCAGCGATGACTTCTTTTGCTACACCCTTAGGAGCAGGAGCGTAGTGAGAAAATGACATTGTAGATGTTGCACGACCAGATGTATTGGTCCGCAGATCGGTTACATAACCGAACATTTCTGAAAGTGGAACCTCAGCTTCAATAGCTACTGCTCCACCTGGACGAGGCTCTTGGCCTTTCGGCAAGCCACGGCGACGGTTGAGATCACCAATTACAGCACCAACGTAGTCTTCAGGAGTGATGACTTCGAGGCTCATCATTGGCTCCAGCAGTACAGGACTAGCCTGTCTTGCTGCAATCTTGAATCCTTCCTTAGCACAAAGCTCAAAAGCAAGTGGCTTGGAATCGACCGCGTGCATGCCACCATCGTAAACCTCAACTTTCATTGAGTCGATGTTGTAGCCTGCAAGAACACCATTGTCCATCATGGAATTAAATCCATCCTGAACTGGCTTCATGTAGTTCTTATCGATAGCACCACCAACGATCTTCCACTCAAACTGAAGGCGAACTTTTCCTGACTTGTAGTCATCAGATTCGAGGAATTCCTCATCTGCTGGCCCAAGACGGAAAGACATATCTGCGAAGAGACCAGAACCACCAGATTGCTTCTTCAAGCGCTCACGGTGATCAACAGTTTCCTGTAGAGCCTCTTTGTAGTTAACTTGTGGAGCTCCTTGATTCACCTCAACTCCAAACTCCTCAATGAGGCGGTCGATGATGATTTCGAGGTGTAGCTCACCCATTCCGCTTACTACGGTCTGGTTGGTGTCTTCGTCGTACTTCACCTTGAACGTAGGATCCTCCTCAGCTAGCTTGGCAAGTGCCATACCTAACTTGTCCAGATCTTTCTGCGTCTTCGGCTCAATAGCAACACCGATTACTGGATCAGGGAACACCATTGACTCCAACTGGATTGGAGCGTCAAGAGCACTAAGGGTGTCTCCTGTACGAATGTCCTTGAAACCAACCGCTGCTGCGATGTCGCCAGCTTCAACACTAGTAATAGCGTTCTGCTTGTTGGCGTGCATCTGATAGATACGGCTGATACGCTCTTTGTTTCCAGAGCGATTATTCAATACATAGCTACCTGCATCGAGAGTACCTGAGTACACACGCATGAATGCGAGGCGACCTACATATGGATCGGTTGCAATTTTGAAGGCCAATGCAGCGAATGGTTCGTCGTTGCTTGGCTTGCGCGATGTTTCTTCATCAGTATTTGGGTTGATCCCAGTGACTGATTCACGATCAAGTGGACTTGGCAAATAAGCACAAACACCGTCTAGAACCGCTTGAACACCTTTGTTTTTGAAGGCAGAACCGCACATCATTGGAACGAACTTCATGTCCATTACCGCACCACGAACAGCTGCGCGCATCTCCTCAGCTGAAATACTCTCCGGATCTTCGAAGAATTTCTCCATTAGGGTATCATCATACTCAGCTACCGCCTCGAGAAGTTTCTCGCGCCATTCAGCTACAGTATCAACAAGATCTTCTGGCATCGGAATTTCCTCGAAAGTCATTCCAGCATCATGTTCATTCCAAACGATTGCCTTACCTGTAATGAGGTCTACAACTCCTTTGAAAGTCTCCTCAACACCGATTGGCACTTGGAGTGGAATGGCTTCGCTACCGAGACGCTCCTTTACCTGCTTAACGACAGAAAAGAAATCAGCACCTTGACGGTCCATCTTGTTAACGAATCCGATACGTGGCACTTTGTAGCCATCAGCTAGACGCCAGTTAGTCTCAGATTGAGGCTCAACACCAGAAGAAGCACAGAAAAGGAAAACGAGTCCATCAAGAACACGGAGTGAGCGGTTTACCTCAACGGTAAAATCCACGTGACCCGGTGTGTCGATGATATTGACAGCGTATTCTTTGTTTTTCCACTTCCATGAAGTCTTGGTTGCAGCCGAAGTGATCGTGATACCACGTTCTTGCTCCTGCTTCATCCAATCCATAGTAGCTGCACCGTCGTGTACCTCGCCAATCTTGTGGCTGATACCTGTGTAGTACAACACGCGCTCAGTGGTAGTCGTCTTACCCGCGTCAACGTGGGCAGCGATTCCAATATTTCGCGTAAAAGTTAAATCCGTAGCCATGATATTGTATCTAGGGGAGGGGAAGAAAAGTGGTGATTAAATGCGGAAGTGCGAGAATGCGCGGTTTGACTCTGCCATACGGTGCGTGTCTTCGCGGCGCTTAACCGCTTGACCTTCACCTTTTACAGCAGCCAGAATCTCACCAGCAAGCTTTTCAGGCATGCCTTTACCCGCGCGCTTGCGAGCAAATGTGATCAACCACTTCATACCGATAGAAACTTTACGCTTCTGACGAATTTCTGTAGGTATCTGGAAAGTAGAACCACCTACACGGCGGCTACGCACCTCAACGCCTGGCATGACGTTCTTGAGAGCTTTTTCCCAGACTTCGTGCTCGTTTTCTTCACCTTCGTACTTTTCCTTTACAATATCCATTGCATCGTAAAAAATACGGAAGGCTGTAGACTTCTTACCACTGTACATCAACATGTTGACGAACTGAGTAACAGTCGGGTCGCTGTAGCGAGCATCCGGTTGAATAATCCGGATTTTTGGCTTTCTTTTTCTCATAATGAGTAGTTCTTGGCGAAGTGGCTAGCGGAACTTGTTGTTAAGACTTAGGACGTTTTGCACCATAACGAGAGCGTGCGTTGCGACGATCAGAAACACCTGCGGTATCCAATGCTCCACGAACAATCGTGTAACGGACACCCGGAAGATCCTTAATACGCCCTCCACGTACTAGTACGATAGAGTGCTCTTGTAAGTTGTGACCTTCACCTGGGATGTAGGCGATGATCTCCTTCTGGTTTGTAAGACGAACCTTGGCTACTTTACGTAGCGCTGAGTTTGGCTTCTTAGGCGTTGTAGTATATACACGTGTGCATACTCCACGTCGCTGAGGACAGCTTTCGAGTGCGCGAGATTTACTCTGCTCGACAATCTTCTTGCGCCCTTTACGTACCAGTTGGTTGATCGTTGGCATAAAACGTTCGTTAATCCTGTTAATTAGCTTTCAATCCCCGTCATCTCCGACGGTTTTTCGAAAGCGAACGCAAAGGTAGACTTTTTCAACGCAATTGCCAAGGCCTAATTGGAAAGTATTTCGTCTGATTTGCAAATGAGGGGTATTCAGCTCACTTATAAACGTAAAAATGACAGTGTAACACGCATGGCCGCTGAGCTTTACAAGGTTTGGCGTAACCTTGTCCACACTTTCGAATATGACTACAGCTTTCGCCAAAACCTATAGGGTTGCCTCTTATGACGTCGACCCTAACAGTAATCTCACCCTACCTGCACTACTTCGAAGTCTTCATGACGTCGCTCAGCAACATGCCGGTAGCGTCGGTTTTGGCTACAAAGACCTCCTGCCAAGAGGCCTTGCATGGGCATTGGTAACGATCGAGCTTTCGCTAAAGCTTAGACCAAAGGGCGAAGCCTTAATGCAGTTGGCTACCTCTGTCCCTAAATCTGGCGGACCACTCGTGTATCGAGACTACTTAGGTAGTTCGGAAGGACATGATTTCGTGGTGGGACAAAGTCTTTGGGCACTCATTGATCTACATACGAGGCGGACTACCCCACTGCCACCTGATTTGAAAGAAAAACTTGCTGAAATCAAGACTCCTCTTCAGACCGAGATTTCAAGGGTTAGACGATTTAAGAGTAAAGCCCCCTTCCCCTTGGTAGATCGCAGAAGGGTTCGCTTGCACGATTGCGACTTCAATGGACACCTTAATAATGTCGTCACTGCACGCTGGATGTTTGATGCGGCCTATGAGCATGACGCTACCCTATCGGTCGGACTCACCTCTCTAAAGCTTAGCTATCATCAAGAAGCTTTGATGAGCGAAGAGCTCACCATAGGCCTGAAACGATCGAATCAAGTCCTCGAGGTGGAATTGCGAAAACTAGATGGCGTTTTAATCGTCAGTGGAGAATTTTCGTAAGCACCTTGGACCGAGACCGTTAAGCAGAATCAACTCAATACATCGGCAATTTTCCGATCATTGCCCAACCTTGGCACCTTATTCTGTCCCCCAAGCTTGCCTTGAGATTCCATATACCTGCGAAACGCTCCTTGCTTCACCACTGTAATTTTGAGCGGTTGCAGCACCTTACCTCCTATAAGATCTGCGTAGTAGATGTTTTGGAGGAGCATTTCTTGGTTGAGAGTTTTGGCGAAAGCTGAATCTGTATGATGGATTTCGAATTTCGAATTTCGGATGCTAATCGGGATGCCATCGGAATGTAGGAGGCAGGAGGGGGGATGTGGGACCTTGATACTGTCACCTAAACCCGAAGGGAGCTCAGCGAATTCGATGAACCACTCGTGGAAGGGGGCTTCACCGACTGGCGGATTGACTTGAGGAGCTACATGAAACTCGGTGACCCTTCCACCGTGTTTATTAACTGCAGCCTGCATCGCCATCTCGACTTCTTTACCAATCACGTGCTCACCGAACGCGCTGATGAAATGCTTGACTCTGCCAGATACCTTAATCCGAAAAGGATTCAGACTTACAAATTCCACGGTATCCCCGATCGCGTAGCCCCAGAGGCCAGCATTGCTCGTTAGGATCACTGCATAGTCTTTCCCTAATTCCACCTCACGCAAACTAAGCCGCGTGGGATGTTCCTTATGCGCCTCTGCTAAAGGGACAAACTCGAAATAGATTCCTGAATCCACGTTGAGGAGCAAACCCTCACCTGGCTCGCCATCTTGAAATGCAATAAACCCTTCGGATGCAGGATAGGTCTCAACGCTATCGATACGACCACCTATAAGGTTTTCAATCTGCCCACGGTAAGGCTCGTAGTTGACGCCTCCATAAACGAAGACACTAAAATTAGGGAAGATGTCGAGGACATGGTTTTTGCCAGTAACGGCAAGCAAACGCTCAAAATACATCTGCACCCAAGGCGGGATACCTGAGATAAGCCGAAGATCTTGTCCAACCGTCTCCTCAACGATGGCATCGAGCTTGGTTTCCCAATCTTCAATACAATTGGTCTCATAACTCGGCAACTGTCCGCGCTTCACCCACGCTGGGATAAGATGATTACTGATCCCAGAAAGTCTACCGAGCGGAATACCATTCTTCCTTTCTAGTTCTGGCGAACCAGAAAGGAAGATCATTTTTCCGTCGAGCCAGGCTCCTTTACCCGTCCGCCCGAAGTAGTTGAAAAGGGCATTGCGAGCAGTACCGAAATGATTCGGGAGGCTGTCATGGGTTATTGGAATGTACTTGACCCCAGAAGTTGTTCCACTCGTCTTGGCGAAGTATGCTGGAAGTCCGGGCCACAGCACGTTACGCTCTCCGGCGACTACGCGATCAAAATAACTTTTGAGGCCCTCGTAGTCTCTTACGGGAACGAGACGAGAAAGATCTGCATGGCTTCTCAATTCCGAAAGTCCGTGATCTTTTCCGAAGGCAGTTTGCTGGCCTTTAGTACGAAGTTGGTCGAGGATCTTTTGCTGTACAGCATACGGATTCTTGGCAGCGCTCTTTACACGTTGCTGTAAAACCTTGGCAATAGGATATGCTAGTGTGCTTTTCCAGCCCATAGGGGCAATATAAGAGCGGGTCTAAGAACTCTTCATTCTTAGACCCGCTCGACTTAAAAACTTATGCCTCCTAACTTACAGGCGCATGTCTTCAACAATCACTCCTGGGTAGTCTTTTGCGTTGAACGTAAACGTCGCATCCGCTACTTCTTGGCCTGTTTTGACGGAAGTCAACAACAAAGCAAAACGGCTTCCGTCCTTATTGAAAACACGCACTCGACGGATTTCGCTTGTAACAGGATCGTAGGTAAGTCGAATCTTAGCCATTTCCGACTCTCGGTCAGTTGGTTTGAATTCGATCTGGCGGAGTGTAGTCCCTTCCTCATCAATATCGCCCACGATGTCATACTCGTATCCATCGCTATCATAAATGGTGAGCAAATCTTGTGGACGCATGAAGCCGCCATCTGAAGCACTATCCTCGGCATCATAGACCTGGACTTCTTGGTTATCTGGCAAATACATCCAGATCGTTTCTCCATCAGAGATCACTACTTGCTGATCAAATTCGACTCTGAATCGCTCGCCTGACTGCGTTATGGTACCCGACTGGATTTCAGCAGGTGATTCTGGAAATTGAATCTCTAACGCTACTTCCGCTTGCAGACTACCTCCAGACTCATACTTGGTACGAAGCTTTTGGAGATCGGCTTTCGCCTTTCCTGACATGCTCTTTGAAGGTGCTGGGGCTTGCGCCAAAACCACCGAAGCGAGACTGAAAATTACGAGGACAAAAAGAACAATTCTAGTGAGCGTACGCATGATAAAATCTTTTTGAGTAGGGCTAAACTTACTCTGATTCTATGGTAGAACGCCTAAAGGGTTCGTTTGTCACACGCCAAGGTGTTAAAACCTACTTAATAAATGCTAAAGATCGAGGTTGCTATTCAATCCTGCCTGAGTCGGGACAATGAAAAAGCTTTACCGAGACATTCAATCAATCTACTAGAGCGTGACTATAGAAAAGAGGCTGAGGATACAGAGCGTTACGAGAAGGTTCTTAACAAGGGATTTCATGGGAGGGTTGCTTTCAATTTTAGGGACGGCCGGCAAATTTTAGAAGGAGCCAATCTTAAAGTTCTCCATTGAGACGACTGCCTGGCCATATAGTCACAATTATTATATGTATAGTGTGTAGCAAGCTAGAAAATGCCACAAATGGTCAAAAGTTTGACCGATTTTCAGTTTGTTGGCAGACAGAACTTACTCCTCTCGCCAGCCGATAGGTTGAGGACACACGTACTGATTGCTCTACTCCAAAGACAATTCCTGAAGGTGTTGCATAGCGACAACCTAAATTAGGGGCCTTCAGGCAAATATGATTGGATGGTCACTGCAATTCGCATAAAAAGAACCAATAAGACCAATGGCTTCCTCGTAGGTAACTATCATTGCCTTTAGATGAGCCTACGCAAACTCGCATCAGAAACAGCTATTTATGGTCTGTCCTCAATTTTGGGGAGGGGTTTGTATTTCTTGTTGACGCCGCTCTACACAGACATTTTCACAACCTTCGAGTCTGGGATACAAACGGATGTTTTTGCACTGCTCAGTTTTCTAATGGTTTTAGCCACTTTTCGGTTGGACATCGCGTATTTCCGGAATTATAAATCGGAAGACCAATCAACTCTCTTTGCAACGAGCTTCCTCACAACCGCAGGTATAGGAATGCTACTTGGTGGAGGTCTCCTGTTTCTTTCTCCTTGGCTTGGATACGTATCTGGCTACCCAGCATATCAGTGGTTATTTGCCCTCGCAGGAGGGATACTGCTTTTCGATGCAATGGTTGAACTCCCATTAGCCAAGCTGAGGATGGAGCAGCGCCCTTGGAGGTTTGCGGTAGTTCGGTTGACTGGTATCGGTGTTAATCTAGGACTTAATATTTTCTGGTTGTATCTGCTACCAAAGTGGCCAAACGCACCTGAATGGCTTGCGACTCCGTTCGCTGGGATAACCTATATTTTCCTTGCGAATATTATAGCTTCTGCTGCGGTCTTCCTGTTACTCACGCCAGAGCTAAAAAGCATGAAGTGGCAAATCGACTTTAAGCTGTTGAAGAAATTACTCGTCTTCTCATCTCCGCTCGTCGTCGTTGGCTTTAGCTATATCATTAATGAAATGCTAGATCGCAAGCTCCTACCTATTTTATGGCCTGGAGGCAAACTAGAAGGGCTGGAACTTCTTGGTGTCTACGGTCAGAATTATAAGCTTGCCATGCTCTTGGCCCTTTTCACTCAAGCGTTTCGTTACGGAGCGGAGCCCTTTTTCTTCAGGGAAAGTGGAGCTGTTGGGGCCCAAGAAAACTATGCTCGGCTTGCCCGCTATTTCTTAATTGCCTCCCTCTTCGGTTTCTTGGTTGTCTCGCTCTTTCTTCCCGTATTCAGTCAAACCTTCTTGCAGGATGATTCCTATCGAGTCGGCAGCGACGTTGTCCCGATTCTACTTCTTGCCAACCTGTGTCTTGGTATGTACTACAACTTCTCTGTGTGGTACAAAGTGACAGACAAGACTAAAATGGGCGCTTACATCAGTCTTGGGGGAGCGACTATCACCATTGTGCTAAACATCCTGTTAATCCCTAAGTATGGATTCTACGGATGTGCGTGGACAACGCTAACCTGCTATTTAACGATGATGGCAGCCTCTTGGTGGCTTGGGCGTAAACACTATCCAATTCCGTATGACCTGAAAGCGATGTGGGCTTACACTATTCTTGCCTTGGTTATTTTTGGGGCGTACTGGCAGCTTTCGCCAAAACTAGGAACCAGCGTCTTAGACCTGGCTATTTCGGGAGGAAGCAATATGATCTGGCTAGGCAATCTTGGTCTAGGTACAGCAGGGCTACTGCTCTTTGCTGGCGCCGTCTGGATAAACGAAAGAAAGCAGTTACGTAAGCTTATTACATAAAGAAGGTGCGGAAATAGTCATAAAGCTCTCGCCAGCTAAACGCTAAGTAGACTACGAAAATCAAAAACGCACAAATGAAAGCCAATCGGTATGCCTTCATGTGCTGCTTGAACTTATCAGCACGACTGGTGTAGCGTTTGCGACTTTGGTAACTCATTCTTCGTGGTACTTTGGAAGCTGGATCGTCTTCGCTGCGCTTGACTGCTAGACCATCAGCTCCGCTGATTGCTGGATACGAAACTACACGTCCCGATGTATCTCCCAATAATTCTGATCCTCTACTTCCTGCAAGATAGTTAGGTAGTTAATGTAACGCAATTCGCTTGCTTCTCCAGCGTCGACAGCCTTTTTGACAGCACAACCGGGCTCTTCACGGTGTAGACAATTGTTGAATCGACAGTTTTGCGAAAGCGCGAAGAACTCACGGAAATTATCGGTGACTTCCGTCTCTTTAAGGAAGTTAAAACCTAGCGTTTTGATGCCAGGGGTATCGATGAGACTCCCCCCGAAAGGAAGTGGGTGCATCTCTGCGAAGGTAGTCGTGTGCACCCCTTTGCCCGAACGATAACTCAAGCCCCCGACTCGAGCAGCGAGCTCTGGAGCGACGGCATTGAGCAGGCTTGATTTACCTACACCAGACTGTCCTCCAATCAATGTCGTTTTGTCTTTGATCATGTCGCGCAGCTCCTCAATACCATGACCTTTCTCGGCGCTTACGAGTAGAACAGTGTAGCCGATAGAAGTATAGATATCTTCTAGCGCCGCATACACCATCAAGTCATGCTCACTGTAGAGATCTGCCTTATTAAACACTATCGCTGTGGGAATGTCGTAAGGCTCGGTACTTAATAGAAATCGGTCGATGAGCCCTTGCTTCAGCATGGGCTCTACGATCGTCGTGACGAGAATAGCGAGATCAACGTTTGCCGCGAGAATATGGACCTCGTGCTTTTTACGTGGACTTTGGCGGAGTACGTAGTTCGTTCTTGCAACCAACTCTGTAATGCGCCCAGTATTCTCATCTCCCTCTTCGTCCTCTTCAATTCCTACGCGGTCGCCAACGGCAATAGGATTGGTCGTGCGCATACCTTCGAGGCGAAATTTGCCTTTAACGCGGCAAGACCAAATGTCTCCATTTTCGAAAAGCACCTCGTACCAAGATCCAGTTGAGCGCGTGACAGTGCCGTAGCGGATTACCATCCGTGAACCGCTGCTGAGAGCTCTTTAATGAGGTTAGGATCGCTTTCGATGGCATCGCCAACGACAATGACATCTGCTCCCGCTTCTACGTTAGCTCGAGCCTTTTCAGGTGTACGAATGCCACCTCCGATAATTAACGGAACTTCAATTGCGCTGCTCACCGATTCGATCAATTCTGTTGGAATTGGATGCTTCGCACCCGAGCCTGCGTCGAGATACATGAGCTTTAGTCCGAGCATCTCACCAGCAACGGCAGTACACATCGCGATATCTGCTTTATTGGCAGGAATCGGCGTGGTGTTACTCATGTAACTCACGGTTGTCTGCGTGCCTCCGTCGACAAGCATGTATCCACAGGACATAATTTCCAGTGGACTTATCTTCAAATAGGGAGCTGCAATCACATGGTTGCCAATCAACAATTCTGGGTTGCGACCACTAATTAATGAGAGGAACAGGAGTGCATCTGCTCGGTAGCTCAACTGGAAGCTACTCCCTGGAAAAAGCACAAGTGGTATGTCGCAGCGTTTCTTTATTCCTTCAAGTACCTGATCGAGCATGTTGTTGACGATCAAGCTTCCTCCAATGAAGAAATAGTCGACGCCAGCATCCATTGAACGTTCTACCACTTCTTCAAGGCGGGTCGTACGGAGTTTATCAGGATCGATCAGCACTGCGAAGCGCTTCTCGTTAGCCACTTTCGCGGCTTTCAGATTGGACAGTAAGCTGTGCTGTTCGCTGATCATTGGCGTAAATGTAGCACGCCTTGACGAGTTGGTATGTTAACGAAAAACAGTAGCGGCATATGTAGCCACGCTGAACAGTCAAATCTATCAAGACATGGATACTTTTAAGATTAGGATCCAACGGTATTAAGCGTTCTAACAACTTATCTGACAGTTCTATATTGACCTAAAGGGCATGCAGCCGCTCTCCTAGCCATACTGAGTGTAACATCAGGTTTCCCATCTCAAATTGCCCGAAGACTGTTACGGGGGTTTTGGCCGCAAGGCTTAGAAGCGTCCAACTCGCATCGTCGGTTTTGCCGCAAGGCTGAATAACCTCTTCACCTTTTACATCTAGCAGGTGCAAGCTTTCTCGACTTTCGTCAAAACGAACCGTAAGTGGACCGACAGCCACAGGTATAGATCGCGACCAAGGCTGACGAATAAGGATGGCCTCATTGGCATCTTGTTGGGCTTGCCACGTTGCAAAATGATGCGGACAGGCCTCTTTCGAACTGATCGCAATTTGATCTGGCAATTCAAGCCTGCCAGGCAAACCTCCTGGATACGCATGAATGGTCATCTTGCTTGAAGTACCTACTTCGGTTTGACCCAGCGGAACAGGAGCGCCATACTGGAAGACGAGCTGCACACCTGCGTGCTCTGCTATGGCACCACGCCAATACGTGCGCCGATAGTAGACATTTTGATCGTCTCCCTCCTCGAGTCCTACACAAGTCCAATATTGCTCGGGAAGCGGATCAGACGCGAGAATGTCTGTTTTGCGAAAGCGATGACCTAGAGTAAGTAAAAGGCCTCCAAGTTGGTCGTCAGAGAGCTGTTTAAGCTTCCGAGACATACGGGCCATTACGTGCCAATACCCAAACTCTTTAAGAACAGCCTGCTCCCACTCCTTTTCGATTCCAATCAGTGGAGCCAATTTTCTCAAAGAAGAAGCAGCTCCTGGCAAATGATTGTCGACCAACTGCGCCGCGATTGCCTCAATACGAGTATCCGCATCACTTTCAAGCGCAGCCAATCCATACACCAATTGATCTTCTAACCACCGTTCGAGCAGGTCGATACCGCTCTGCATGTTGATCCAGCGCTGTTCGTTTATTTTGAATTGCTCAAGTCGCTCAAGCGCCAAGCTTTCTACAGAAGTCATGTCTTGGGAGCGCGAGTGCCTGGGTTAAAATCTATCAGAACTCCTAGCTGATTGGTTCCGCCCCCGATATGCTGCACGGTACGCCCATAGTCCAATCGGAATTTGCGCAAGTTGACACCAAGACCGAAGCTGAAACCAGCCAAGCTTCGGAACTCCTCGACTTCCCCTTCACGCTGACGCTGATGGTCATACCCTGCACGCAGCTGAATAACTTCCTGCTTCCCGAGGTAGAGTTCTGCATTGAAAGAAAAGTGCCTTGCGAAATTGTCAAACCACAAAGAGGTCGCGCCTCGCTCAACAGGCTCGTTAGAAAGAAAACCATCCGACTCTCTACGATCTGGATCATCAAATAAGATGTTCCATCGATCAATTCGACGATAAAGCACCCCAAATCGAAGGGGTAAGTATTTAAGTCTGCGACTCACTCCTACGCTGATGTTAAAAGGCAGCGGGTCCTGTTGCTCCGTGTATCCATCAATTACATGTCCAGCATGACGCATTTGAATGCCCCATACAGTCAATCCTGCAGAGTCAGGAATATAGGTAAGGCCTGCGCTGACGGCAGCTCCGAAACTGTTAAAAGACTCGATGCTTCCGCCTAGCACCTGCACGGTGGCGCCTACGCGCACGCGATCGGCCAATTGGTGTGCTGCGCTTACTCCTAAGGCATATTCACGAGCCGAGAAAGTTCCTGTTGCAATGCCAGCTGCATCACGACCCTCAAATTCTCCGAAAGAAGCATAGTGAAGATTGGCGCTAACATCAATTTTTCGTTCCCCAATTTGGCGACCATAACTCACGATAGACCTACCAGCGCCTGCAGGAAAGAAGTCCTGACTTACATGAAGTATATCAGCTGTATTTGCATTAAGCAATGCTGGATTGAACTGCGCGATCGCAGGATCACGACCGTCCTGACGCAAACTAAATCCAGCCAAACCAGCTGTTTGCGCTGAAGGAGATTGCTCTAAAAAAACAAAAGCATACCGTCCACCAAGCACCTGTCCAGAAACAGTCAGTGTAAGACACAGTAGTAGCCCAATAAGGGAAAGTATGAGACTACTCTTCATTTGATGCTGTTTCTTCGGTTTCCAACGGTACGGTTCTACAAATCCCTCCTTCGCAAAACATTCGCTTGTTCACCTTGCCATTAAGATCATAGAGCACGAGTTCGCCTTCCTCATTATCACCGTTGGCATAAGAGCCTTCAGCCTTAAGTGTGCCGCTTGCATGCCACTCTGTGAAGGGGCCGTTTTCCTCGTTGTCGACAAAGGTGACAGCCTCTTTTTTGGTCCCATTGGGATAATAGGCCGTCCAAATACCTGTCATTTTATTGTCGACGTACTTACCTTCCAACTCCAGCTCACCTTCAGGATAATACGCTTTGTAGATCCCCTCAAACTCGCCATTGAGGTGAGTCTCTTCGTATTGGACACCACCGCTGGGATAGTAAAGTGTGCGGACCCCGTCTAGTTTTCCTTTAGCGTAGCTTGATTTTTCAATGAGCTGGCCTTTCTCGTCGAAGGCTTCATAGCTTCCGTGCATGGTCGAATCTTCCTTGCTAAGTTCATAGCGTTCTACCACTACTCCATCGTCGTTTTTTATTTCGACTTGGTTCGAATTCGAACAAGCGATGGAGAGTAGAAGCAGAAGGCAAAATGGTATAATTGCATACTTCATCTTAAGCCTAACGCTAAGAAGCTCGACTTCTTGCGTCGTGTAGATTGCTTTGTTAACCATTGTATTTATTCATCGTCTGATTGAGGCCAATTGTGCCAAAAGCGAGGGTTGCTTCTGCAGCTTTCGCCAAAACCGGAGGGAGGTTCTTTGACTCTTCTTCGCTCCAACGTCCGAGTACAAAATCAACTTGCCTGCCTTTCGGAAAATCTGCCCCAATTCCTATTCGAAGACGTGCATAATTACCGCCTCCTGTCATTTGATCAATATCCTTAAGTCCATTGTGCGTTCCTGGCGAACCTTTACCTCGAAGTCTTAATGCACCAAATTTTATGGCAAGGTCGTCGACGATTACGAGCAAACGATCTTTTTCCAATTTCTCTTTCTCCAACCAGTAGCGCGTCGCTTTTCCGCTTCGATTCATGAAGGTACTTGGTTTGAGTAGGACGTAGGTTCTACTACGATGTTTGATGCGCGCGACATCTCCTAGGGTTTCGGTTTTCCATGCGACTTCATGTTTTGCCGCAAGGTGATCAAGCACCTCAAAACCAACGTTGTGCCTTGTGTACATGTACTCTGGCCCTATGTTTCCGAGACCGACGATGAGGTACTTCATGGATGGATCGATTTCCAGCTCTTCTTCTTGCTCGGAGACCTGCTGTTGCTGCACATTAGAGTGTTCGGCGGAAGGCCTACCGAGGAGCTTGGTAATAAACGTTGGAATCCAATTGAACATGGGATGGCTTTTCGCCTTTCCCACGATACTGCAGGACTATGGTCGGCAAAACTAACAAGAGTCTGTTGCCAAATATGCTCATTCATGCAGTAAGGATCGTGCGCATTGAAAGTGTTTTGACATGCACTTGATGCATTAACGCATGCTTATCACCTGGATCGCTGTGCTTTTCCGCTTTTGAAGGATTTCCTCTACTACCTTGCCGACGTGTACAGAGCCGATACCCTCAGGTTTTTGCGAAAGCTTACAGCACGTCGAGTTTGGAACGCGGCGAAGGTTGGGGCGTCTTATTATGTGACCCGAGCAAAAGGCAAGCCTGTTCAGTGGGGACGACCTTTCACCATTAGCGTTGAGCCAACCACGGCTTGTAATTTGCGCTGCCCGGAATGTCCAAGTGGGCTGAGGAACTTTACGCGCCCAACAGGAAATCTGAAAAAGGATTTTTTCCGCGATACTATCGATCAACTTGGTAAAGAGTTGATGTACCTCATCTTCTATTTCCAAGGAGAACCGTACATCAATCCTAATTTCTTGGAGATGGTGAAGCATGCCCACGACAAAGGAATCTACACCATTACGAGCACAAACGGCCACTTTTTGAGTCCAGCCAACGCTAAAGCAACCGTAGAAAGTGGACTCGATCGGGTCATCATTTCCGTAGATGGAACCGATCAGGAAACCTATCAAGCTTATCGAAAGGAGGGTAAACTAGAAAACGTCTTGCAAGGCGCGCGCAACTTGGTTAAAGCAAAGGCTGATGCAGGTGCCACTCACCCTCACATCATTTTTCAGTTCTTAGTCGTCAAACCTAATGAGCATCAAATTCCAGAAATCTATCGCCTAGCTGAAGAAGTGGGAGTTGATGAAGTAAAGTTGAAGACAGCGCAGGTTTATGATTTTGAGAACGGTAATCCGTTAATTCCGACCATTGAAAAGTATAGCCGTTACGCTCAGCAAAAAGACGGCACGTACAAAATCAAAAACCAGCTACTCAACCATTGCTGGAAGCTTTGGCATTCTTGTGTGATCACTTGGGACGGACTGGTAGTGCCTTGCTGTTTTGACAAGGACGCAGAACACCAGCTAGGTGATTTAAAGTCGCATAGCTTCACGGAAATTTGGGAATCTAAAGCATATCAACGTTTCCGAGCCTCCATTCTAAGAGGTCGAGAGCATATTGAAATCTGCAAGAACTGCACGGAAGGCTGTAAGGTGTGGGAGACGGCTGACGTCTAGTGTCTGTCAAAGTTTACTCCCATCGGCTCGGTATTCAATATCGAATTTCTTTTTGCCTTTGGGATCTATCTCGACATCATAAAATTCACCTTTCCTCGCATTATCGGTAAATTCAAGTTCTACGATGTCGTCCTTTTTGTATTCTTCTTTTATGGCATCTTGAACGGCATCGGGAAGGTCACCCCAATCTAATGAACGTTCCGTTTCAATCCAGCTCCCACTGGGGTTGAAGTCTGCTCGGTACTTCACGCCGTTGAGCTGAAAGTGTGCTTCGAAACTATCGTTTCGATCTTTGCCCCACTTCACCTTTTTCGCGGCTGGGTATTTAGCTGAAAATGCTTGTTGTACAGCCTCTGGTGCATCGGCTTGGGCCGAAAGTGTCCCGTCAGCACATGCGAAGAAAAGTATAGAACTGAAAAGGAAGACTAGCCGAGTTATCATAAAAAGTGAGGTTTAAGCGTTCAACATCAACAGGGTAGATTTCGTTCGCGGCAAAATCAAACTGGTTAAAATTTGGCTAAGTGTTAACTATGTGTGATCTTTGTTAGTCACGGAGGTGCTGTCTTGTGCTTCCAATTCCCAATACATTCAAACTTAGACGAACGGCAGAGCAGCGGAAACGTTCTCGTTTCGGCATCTAATGCTTTTCTGGATCCTCTAGGTTTGGATTTTTTTGGTTGAATTGAAAGTTAACTAACTCCATGTCACACATCGCACAAGCTAGCCACTAACTATGAATCGCGTCATCATCTTCGGTCGAATTGAGTACAAAAACAAACGCAGCATCACACTTGCGAGAGCGGAATACGTTCGCTTTGCAGAGACGATAGCAAAGTTTGATCTTGCCTTTCACCCAGATGTTCTTTTTGGAGAAGATCCTGAAGCAGAAATCGACTATCTCCATATCGAGCTTACGCGTAAAGTCCACGAAGCCGCAGACAAAACACTCACCCATACCGTGAAGTCTATTGAAAAGCTTTTGGCTTTTGCAATGGCAGGAAGAGTTGACGTCTTCATTTTAGAAGCAGGCGAATTGCCTCGCCAACTCATTTTAGAAGTTAATTCGGATAAGAGTACCGTTCATGCATTCAATGCTGGGATGGAAGCTATCAATGAGAAGAGGTGGGCAGATTCTATTGGACCACTCACCGACGCGATTGAAGGGTTTTCTCGCCATCCTTGGGCCTACAATGCGCGAGGACATGCTTACTTGGAGTTGGGCGAATTAGAAAAAGCAGAAGCTGATCTTAAGTCTTCAAAAGAAATGTATCCTGCGCTACCAAGCCACCACCTTGGGCTTGCACGGATCTCGCATGCACGCGGCGAGCGAGCAGCTACTATAGACAATTGCGACCGCGCGATGAAAGGGAGTATTCCTCATCAAGCAGGTCACTGGATTTCTGCACTTTTCAAAGCCGAGGTACTTCTGGACATTGTCGAAAATGGCAAGACTTCTTCGCCTGAAGAAGCTGCTGCTTTCTTATCTGTTACACGCAGCTTGTTAGATCGCTATAAGTCAAAGCTTGCACAGCTAGGCAGTGCTAGATCTGAGCACTACCCCACTCCTGAAGATTTGAAAAAGCTACAAGAGCGATACGAGCAAATGTTGGATGAAGTGGCAGCGTAATTAGATCGCGCGCACCCTTGTAAGAACCTCCACGGTAAGGGTAGAATTTAGGTTCTCTATAAAGTAGAGCAAAAACAAAAAGCCCCAGTGAGTCAATCACTGGGGCTTTTCCATTTAGGTAGTCGAAGTTATCCTTAAGCCCTAGGCACTACTGCAGAGCCACTTTGATCAATCGTGATTTTCACTGTTTGCGGCTCGCTCTCTGGCTGAGATACGCGTAGCATATACGTTCCCGTGGCCAAGCTTGGCAAGGCCATTCTAAGCTTCGTCTCACCAACAGGAATCGATTGACTAAGAATGATCCGACCGAGCGCGTCATATAAGTCGATGTCACCCCCTTGCGAAACACCTATTGGGTTTGAAGTTCCATCCTCCACAGCTCCGAGCTCAATATGAATGAGATCACGGGCGGGGTTTGGATATGCCTTCACTGTACCACGACGAGAAGGCATAGTCAGGTAGATGATGTTACTCGCACGAATAGCATATCCCTGATCGTCTAAAGCAACCGCTTGGTAATAAGCTGAGATCATTGGATCATTATCCGCTAGGTTATAGTCATGCTCACTACGATCACCATACAACGCATCCCAAAAATCAATCTTCGTTAGTTCATGCTGGCTAACGCCTCTAAGCATCATGTACGAATCAATCTCAGGATCTTCTACACTCGTGGCTGTGAGGAGTTGCTGCCCAATACCACGAGCCCCAGAAAGCGTAAGACGTGGTGTTGTAGTTGTAATTGGAATGAGCGAGAAATCCTTTACGTCACCGAATGGATTATCTCCGCAAACCTCTGGGAAGTTGTAGCGACTGAAAGCTACACGGATGCGCGTAGGACTCTCCGTTTGTAAGGCTGATGGGAGGGTTAGTGTTCCAACCGCTGAAGCATCTCCAAAGACTTGATGGATCATTTCTCCTGCATCATAAAAGTCCCCATCCCGGTTGGCATCTACCCAGACACGCCAGAAGGAAGGGAACGATGCTCCTTCCACGCCACTTGTTTCTGCTGAGAAACTAAAGGTGTTCAGATTATCCTCATCAAGCCTCACCGTATCGCGCGTATTGAAGAAACTTGACGACGCATCGAAGGTTTTGGCGAAAGCATTCAGACTTACTTCTGTAATGAAATACTCCTCCTCATTTCCAAACGTAGCTCCTGAAGGACCGCAATAATTTACATCAAACGTATTGACGCCGAACGTGTAGTGACAGGTATCTCGGTTGCCGCATTGATCCACTGCGGCGTAGATGATGCAGTTAGTTCCTTGATCGAATAGACTATCCGCAGGCATATCGATTACCTCGATCTCTACGCAAGGGAACTCGACGAGGAACGGCATTTCACTACTGTTCACATTGGTGTGAGTACCCGTAGCAGCATCGAGTAAGACGAAAAATTCGTTGGTGCCAGTAATAGGGAAGCCTGGTGCAAAATTCTCGAAAATCTGCGAAGAGAATGTGCCCGTATAATTTGTCGATCCAAAACCTGTAAAGTGACCTATGAGTGCGTTGTCATATGGAAGTTCGCGCTGAAGGAAACGATTTTCTTCAGCTGAATTTACTTGGACTAATCGGCCTCCAAAACTTAGTGCAAGTCGTTGCGCTTCTGACCAAGATCGCGTATCACCCGGTGCACTTACGTAATAGCGGTGTCCTTGAAAGTAACCGAGATATTCTAGGTTGGGGAGTGGTTCTCCTTGCGGGCAAGTCTCGCAAGTCGTCGTCGGGAAAGGGAAGTTGATGTCCGCCCGCGTAAGGTCACTTGGTGTATCGATACTAATGCGCTGATCCACACAAGTGAGGTTGAGGGCTTTGACCACTTTGACTTGAAACGCACACGTTACAAATCCACCACCTTCGTCAGCTGCAGTAAATGTTACGGTAGTAATGCCGACGGGAAAGTCTTGGCCGCTGGTGTGTGTTGAGCTTACGCTAAAACTACAGTTGTCATCAAATACTGGCGTATCAAAGGTCACTGTAGCCATGTCATCTGGACGTGCGACGATTGGACCGATATCACTCGGGCAACTAACAATGGTAGGTCCGATTAGGTCGAGCAAACGATAGGTCTCAACCTGCATCGACTCGTTACCACAACCGTCGATAGCATTGAAGGTGCGAGTTACGATTCGGGCTACACCATTACTCGCGACAATCTGCTCGTCATCAACTTCGGTGAAAATTGTGTTCGGATCACAATCTTGAACAGTGACCGTTCCTGCGGCAGGAATGCTTCCCGTTTCACAGTTAATATCGCCACCAGTCTGAATACCTACGAATACAGGAGCGAGGGTATCAATGACGGTAATCGTGAGCGTACGACTTGCAAGAATGTTACCGCAGCCATCATCGATTGGATCGAAGATTCGCTCAAACGTACTCACGGTAGGGCAAGGCCCTGTAAGCGTAAACACATCTGTGAAGGTTGGTACTAGGCCCGTTGAACAATTATCTATTACGACTGGGAACGGCAGCCCGTCTGCAAAAGCAGCAATTTGCGCCTCCATATTAACTGATCCAGGAAGAGTGGAGCACTCAACGGTCATGTCATCTGGAAAGCTAACATAGACTGGCGCTTCATCGTCAACTACTTGAACGACCTGAGTCGCAACGGTAATGTTGCCGCAGCCATCATCCGCGGTCCATGCACGAGTAATCGTTTGGCCATTGGCGCACATAGGATCAACCACACTACTCTCAGAGAATGTTACGGTTACAGTCTGGCTTGAGAGATAGACTTGATTGACATTTAGCAATCCAGGACTTGCAGTGCTCGGTCCTGAGAACATAAAACTTGATGCCATGTCTCCTGCGCCTACTCTTTGTAAACTTTGGGTGGAAAGTGTGGCGTCATTTTCTTCTACTCCGACATCTGTTGACATGAGACCAACAGCCGCGCCATTACTTGCCGTCATTACGCCTTCATAACTGATAAATTCAACAACCATTCCTGCTGGATCTACGAGAGCAATGCCATCTGGACTCCCGTTCTGAATTCCATTGGTCGGTAGCGGGAAAGAAAGTGCGCCACCTCCTTGTCCTTCGTCTGGAAGTACACCTGAAAGCGGTGTGGTGCGGTATACGGCTCCATTGCCACCGTTGTAGAATTCTAAGCTGTAGCCCGCAAGATTGATTCCTGCCGTACCAGCAATTTCGACAAACTCGTTCTGGTCTCCACCCATGTTGTCGTAGTGAAATTCGTTGATCAAAAGCACTGGGGCTGCGGTCATGCTCGTCCCACAATTGTCTGTGAAAGTCGGCTGACCGGTAGTTGCTGTATCGAACGGCATATCACAATCGATTGTAAAGGCTGTGGTGAATCCTGGATCAATCACAGGTGCTTCATCGTCGACAATTGATAGCGTGGTGAGGTATGTACTTGAGAGACCACATTCATTGGTAGCAGTATAGGTTACTTCAATATTTGCGGAACAAGGTCCTGTGCCTATCACATTAGTGAACTCCGCACTCGTTGCTCGAATAGAAACAAATGTGCAATCGTCTGATGCCGAAGGAATCTGGAAAATTCCACCGAAGTTGGTCTGTCCAAAGAGAATCGCAAAGTTGAGATTGAGTGGAAGCCCACTGAGGTCCAACTGAACTGCACAGCTTCCAAACCCAGCGGCATTGAGCTGAGTCGTGCTGATTGTATTGTCTAAAGCACCTGGCGCTTGATCAAACATTGGTGGAGTTGGATCAACGACCATGATGGTTTGAAGGGCCGTTCCGATATTCCCGCAGGCATCCATTGCCTCCCATGTCCGTTGAATTGTTGCCTCAGCTGAGCAGCCACCTGGGATGATGTTATCGGTAAACGTAACTGCCACCATTCCTCCTGTCGGACCCGTTGGACCCGTCATAGAAATGGATTGTCCATTGTTTAATGCGCCTGGAGACTGCATTGTCGGACCTACCCACGCGAAGTCTCTTCCGTTTATTCCTGTGCCGGTTCTTTGAATACTCGATCCGATTGGAGTGCTGGTATTTGATTCTGAGACGCCAACATCTGTACTCATAATTCCATTGGCACAGCCTGCGGCTGCCACGAATGCTCCCTCATAACTAAGGAATTCGATAACTCCTGTTGGACCACAAAGTGCAATTCCATCTGGACCTCCATTTTGCAGCCCGTTGGCTGGGAGTGGGAATGAGATCGCACCAAAGCCTGCTCCTTCGTTAGGTATGATCCCTGAAAGGTTGATTGTGTTATACACGTTCCCGGCACCTCCGTTCACTAATTCTAGTGTAAAGCCAGAGAGGTCGGTACCTGCGGGTCCAGCGATCTCGATAAATTCTCCAACATCTGTGCTGATGTTATCGTAGTGAAACTCATTGATGAAGATTTGACCTGCTGCGGTAAGGGGTGCCGACATACCTGATGCGCAATTGTCTGTGGCCGTAGCCTCTCCAGTCAACATCAAATTATTAGGATCATCGAGACAGGTGATCGTTGTGTTTGCTGGTGCAATTACTAGTGGAGCAGTGTCATCAATTAAATCTACGCTCAAACTGTATGGCAGTGATCCTGCTGATCCACAATCGCTGTCAAAGGTGAAATCAACTATGAGGTTAGTGACACAGAGGTCTGCAGAAGCAGCGCTGTTGAGTGCGGTGATCGTAAACATCGGATTCAGTCCGACGCAACCCATGATCTCAGCCGAAGATGGTAGGCTAACAGCTTGTCCCCCTATCGTTACAGTTGCGTTTGGTGCAAACATGTCGCCTATAGCAAGTGTACCAAAGGGCATGAGACAGTTTGCTCCAGCACTTGTGGTCGCCATTGCAGCAGGCGGAGCAGCTGGGAGTACTGCCGCACCTGAGCCTGTAATTGTATATGTAACAAGGAAAGAAGCCAAGCCGACGTTTCCGCAGGCATCCATCGCTGATACTTCTAATTCTACGAAGGCCACACAAGCATTACTTGTTGCTCCAAGGCTGGCAGATGCGCTATACGTGATTGGTGGCGAGCATTCATCTGTAGCAAGCGGCAAGGCTCCTAAGATGAAGGCTGGTCCTCCATTAGCGGTAGCTTCGGCTGCTGTTGCGAGTGCTGCTAGATCAATGTCATCTGCGCAATCTCCTGTCGAAAATGCCGCGAGGGCTGTTTTGGCGAAAGCTGCATCTAAACTTCCTACTGGAGTCGTAAAGGTTGGACCTTCATTGTCGATGACAAGAAATGTATCTGTGCGAGGATCGCTTGTCGCTCCTTCGGTATCCTCGACCGTGTAGGTTACGGCAATTTGTGTAGTGCAGGTACTTGGTGTCACCATGATATTGGTGACGTTCACGATAAGCTCTGAAGCAGGATCTGTATCATCGCTAACTTCTGTTGCTGTTGGAACTGGAACTCCAATTCCTGCTATCACGATCGCATCTCCGACCGAAAATGTGTTCCCAATCATTGCGGAAACGGTCGCCATATCTGGACAATCTGCTCCCCCAGAGGTGGGCAGCTCTACGCCGACTCTCGCCATTCCTGCGGATGGAGCTTGATTGACCCCAGGTGCCAAGAACATCTGACCATCATTCAATAAACCTACAGAGCTAGCCGAGGGTGCCTGCCAAGTAAAATCGGTGTACGAACACCCCGTGCCTACGAGCTGAAGACTTTGGCCAACTGGTGTTGTGCCCGTTTCTTGGACGCCTATATCTATACTCGTCATCCCTATTGCAGGTCCGCTAGTAGCAGTAAGCGTTCCTTCGTAGCTCAAAAAGAGAATAACTGTGCCTGATGCATTTTCGACTAGCGCAAGTCCGTCAGGTGGTCCATTCTGGATTCCGCTTCTTGGGAAGTTGATAGCTCCTCCGCCATTGCCTTCGTCAGGAATAATCCCTGATAAAGCTATTGTTGCATACGGCGCTCCGTTACCCCCGTTATAGAACACCAATTGGTAGGCGGACAAATCAAGGCCAGCAGGACCAGCGATTTCAACCCCTTCGCCAACGTCACCTCCATTGTTATCGTAATGAATTTCATTGATCCAAGGATCTGTCGAAGAAGCAATGACTGCATCAAGAAATGCAACGTTGCTCAAGACAAGAAAAGAGAAGAATAGTATATACCAAAAGCGAATACGTGTAATGCTAGGGGACATAGACGATACTGGATCAGCGTTTTGTGACTTGTCACAAGTTAACCTCTACATGTGAAGCCCACCTAAATCTCAATAACAGCTTACCAAAATACCGTATTCAAGGCACGGGTATAACTCACCGCCTCGAAGAAAAAAGCCCACCAAGATTGCTCTTGATAGGCTTTTTAATGGAGTCAGAAATTCGAGGAGCTTAGTCCCTGTAATTCTTAGCTCCCTGTACAAGCAGTGCCACGTTGTTGTTCAAGACTTCAATAAAGCCTCGCTCTATGGTGAAGGTGATAAACTTACCATCAGCACGCTTGATCGTCACTCCTCCTTCAGCTAAAGCGCTGACAATAGGCGCGTGATTGCGTAACACTTGAAACTTACCCTCTACCCCTGGCACCGAAATGCTGTTGATAGAGCCTGAGTACAATTCCTTTTCGGGAGTTAAAACACTGATATTCATATCATTCACCGTTTAAGGTAAGCTAGTTATCTACCTCTGCTAAGAGCTTCTCACCTGCAGCGATAACCTCGTCAATAGAACCTTTCAAGTTAAAAGCAGCTTCAGGGAGGTGGTCAAGCTCACCATCGAGGATCATGTTGAATCCACGAATAGTTTCTTCGATTGGTACAAGTACTCCTTTCAACCCAGTAAACTGCTCCGCAACGTGGAACGGCTGACTTAGGAAACGCTGAACGCGACGTGCACGAGATACAGCAAGCTTATCCTCATCACTCAATTCCTCCATACCGAGGATCGCGATGATGTCTTGAAGCTCAGTGTAGCGCTGAAGGATTTGCTGAACAGCGAGTGCTGTATTGTAGTGCTCATCACCCAAAATCTTTGGATCGAGGATACGGCTAGTAGAATCAAGTGGATCAACCGCTGGGTAAATACCAAGCGATGCAATCTTACGAGAAAGTACCGTCGTTGCATCCAAGTGAGCAAACGTTGTCGCCGGAGCCGGATCGGTAAGGTCATCCGCAGGTACATATACTGCCTGTACAGAGGTGATCGAGCCACGCTTTGTAGAGGTAATACGCTCTTGCATCACACCCATCTCCGTAGCGAGTGTTGGCTGGTAACCTACCGCTGAAGGCATACGTCCAAGAAGTGCTGACACCTCAGAACCTGCCTGTGTGAAACGGAAGATGTTATCGATAAAGAAGAGGATATCCTTTCCTCCATTTGGATCGCTCATGTCACCATCACGGTAGTACTCAGCGATCGTAAGACCAGAGAGCGCAACACGCGCACGTGCACCAGGAGGCTCATTCATCTGACCGAATACGAAGGTTGCCTTCGATGTTTCGAGGTCTGAAACCTTAACTTTAGAAAGGTCCCAGCCGCCTTCTTCCATAGAGTGGAGGAAGTCTTCGCCGTAATTGATGATACCCGCTTCGAGCATCTCACGCATAAGGTCGTTACCCTCACGGGTACGCTCTCCTACACCTGCGAATACGGAGATACCATCGTATCCCTTTGCGATGTTGTTGATCAATTCTTGGATCAAAACCGTCTTTCCTACACCGGCACCTCCGAAGAGACCGATCTTTCCTCCCTTGAGGTAAGGCTCGACAAGGTCGATCACTTTGATACCCGTGTAGAGTACTTCTGTAGAAACAGAAAGATCTTCGTAAGCAGGTGGCTTACGGTGAATAGGGTAAGCAGTATCTCCTTTTGGTACAGGAGGAAGGCCATCAATAGGCTCTCCAACAACGTTGAAAAGACGCCCTTTGATAGCGTTGCCTACAGGCATACTGATTGCGAGTCCCGTGTCGGTTACTTCCTGTCCACGTACGAGTCCGTCGGTAGAATCCATTGCTACTGCACGAACACTATCTTCTCCAAGGTGCTGTTGCACTTCGAGAACGAGTGTCGCGGCGCCTGGGCGCACGATTTCGAGAGCGTTAAAGATTTCCGGAAGGTCGTTGCCTGCTGCTGCGAAGCTAACGTCTACTACCGGTCCGATCACTTGTTTTACTTGGCCTACGTTTGCCATATGCGGTGGTGCGAGTTGATCCATCATTGAGGCGATCTGCCCCAAATCGGCCGCAAAGATAGCTTTTCGCGCTGTCTTTATAAGCCTGTTTTAAAAATTCTGTAGGTCTGCTTTTCTACAATGCAAAAAAGGAGCATAAGATTCACTTTTTGAATCCTCAGGGCGGCCTTGTTCGGGGAGACTTTAGTGCATATTTGAGTGGCTCCGCAAACCGTCAGATCGAACGAAATAATATAGATTTCGAGAACTTCAGGTCTAATATTCCTCTAACTTTTACGACAGAGATGACGGTTCATCTCTACTACATACTACATTGCCTACTTCATGAATCTCGCAACCGCCGCCATCATCGGACTGTCTAGACAGCCGTTAGACGACCAGGCACAGACCTTGGCGGCGCAACTCATGCAGCATGCGGGAAGCCCAGCAGAAGAAGCGCTTGCGTTGCTTTCAGCGAAAAGTCTTGCCCAACGAGTAAACCTTAGCAAAACGGCGATTCAAGAAGTGCGCGTGGCAGAGCTTGCCCCTGATCACCCTTCCTATCATCTCCTTGATAAGCACATTTTCCACTACCTCGAAGCATCGCTTGCCTTTCGCGGAAGCGCCGATGTGCAGACACTGTTTGATTATGGTTTGGTTGTGCCCACAGGTAAAATTGTCTGGTATTTAGAAGCCGTCATTCGCAAGGCCAACGTTACAGCAAATGCATACGCGCTCGTAGGTCGTCATGGGCTTTGGCTTGCGCTAAAACACCCTACGTTCAAGCGGAAAGTTGCCTTTTTGCAAGCAGATCCCTTCCCGAAATCCGTCAAACAACGCGACGCATACATCCAGTTTTGGTGGAGTGAATTGTCGCGCGCCGAACGGGCACAGATAAAAGACACGGAGTTAATCAATCGAATCCGCAAGCTGATGACCGCCGCGAAAGTGAGTCCACAGGCCTTCGGGCTATTGCAAGCGGTGCTGGATAAAGGGGTTTTGGCGAAAGCTGTAAACCCTGAATTACTTGTCCGTCTATTCTCGAAGAAAGGTGAGTTGACTGACCTAGAAATACTTCGCTTAGAATGTATGCTCGACGAGGGACGCAAGCAAAAAATGATGGCCAGAGCTGAGGAGGTGCTGTCTAGCATTCCGGCAGGTTGCGACCAACGCGACACGTTCGAGGTTTTGGCGAAAGCCGCAATAAGTAGCAAGAACTCCACTGCGGCCGCTACCCTACTACAACACGCAATTCGGAGTCAAGACAGATTGCTTCAAGGACAGAAAATTCTTCCGAAACTAGCCTCAGCCTTAGACGCTACGTCTTACGCGAACCTGATGGACTACGCGCATGATTTCTATCCAAAAGGCTGGAGAGACCCAATGGTTATTGCTTTTATAGCGGCCAATCCTCATCCATTCAGCCCAAACCTTTCGGAGGAATTGGCCAATGAAGTCGTTCACGGTTATGCTCCTCCTGCGGAGACGGTGGCTGGTCGCTATCCGCATAAGTTAAATCCGATGGCCTTTGGTCATCTGCTTTCGCTAAAACTGGAGACGCAATTGGAGACCTTGAATGCGCTCGTTGCGATGATGCTCGCTCGACAGCGGATTGCCTCCGAATTTTCGGTGATGAATTGAGCAATCGTCCTCATCTTGGCACCATGGCAAAAACGCCCCAAATTCTTCGGCCTCATCCTGAGCAGACCTATGCAAAGGAACTCGCAGCACTGGCCAAATTAGACAAGGACAAAAAGCCTGTCGGTTGGCAGCTTTCGCCAAAACGCGTGGTAGACTACCTCATGGGTGGCGAGGTCGCCAAGGGCGTGAAAATTTCTCCAAAATATATTGGTGATCGACGCTTAATGGAAGTAGCCGTGGCCACCTTGACGACCAATCGTGCATTGCTACTCGCGGGCGTCCCTGGAACCGCCAAAACATGGGTGAGCGAACACCTTGCCGCTGCGATATCAGGTAACTCTACCCTATTGGTTCAAGGTACTGCTGGACTAAGCGAAGATGCGTTGCGGTATGGCTGGAACTATGCTCAGCTAATTAGCAAAGGTCCATCAGAATCGGCGCTAGTACCAAGCCCCGTAATGACTGGAATGCAAAGAGGATCGATCGTAAGGATTGAAGAATTAACGCGTATTCCAAGTGAAGTACAGGACAGTTTGATCACCGTTTTGAGTGAAAAGACTTTACCTGTACCTGAATTGAGCACGGAGGTCCAAGCGATCCCAGGCTTCAATTTGATCGCTACTGCAAACGAGCGAGATCGTGGTGTCAACGAACTCTCGACGGCCCTTCGTCGTCGTTTCAATACAGTCGTTTTGCCTTCGCCATCAAGCCTAGCAGAAGAGCTGCGGATCGTCCGCGAACGAAGCAGCCTAGGAGATCGCAGCGCTATTTTAGAAACCTCTTCGGCAGTCGAAGAAATCGAACGCCTCATCACCATCTTCCGCGAATTACGCAATGGCGTCACCGAAGATGGAAGTACGAAAGTTCAACAACCAGGAGCTGGCCTCAGCACCGCAGAAGCGATTAGTGTTGTCGAAAATGCCGTCAGTTTGGCTGCACATTTTGGCGATGGGATTCCGCAGGTGAAAGACTATCTTCCTTCTCTTCGTGGAGCAGTAATCCGCGATGAAGAGCGTGATGGCGCCGTTTGGAGAAGCTACGTCGAAGGAGTACTAAAGGAGCGGCCTGGGAAGTGGCGCGATTGGTATATGGCGTTGACGGAATTTGGGGCTGGGAAAGGGGATGGAGGCTAACAATCTGTGTGCTCTTATGGTCATTTACTTTTTCACTGAGAAATTACAACCAGCGTATCCCCACTATTATAAAAGAATATAGGGATGTAACCTGCTTTTGTCCAAAATCTGGTTGGCGCAAGTCCATATTCGGGATCGCGAGCATAGGAATAAAAATCCCCAAGTAAAATTTCGCTTCCCATCTCTAGGACTCCCAAACTGTCCCTTGGTATGCCTATGGCGCAATGGATTTGTGAACGTGTTATCCCAGGACAAGGTCCTGGCAACTCTCTGAAATAATTTTGAGGGTTCGCAACAGTGTCCAAGAGATAGTTGAGTAACTCGGCATGAATTAAATGACTGCCATCTGAAGGTTCAAGTTTAGGGGGGTAGGCAGCGGCTAGTGCTGCTAATTTTGGGCAGGTTCTGGCTAAGTCCAAACAGAACGTATCTAGTGGAATAGCAAGAGAAGCTTTACGACTATTTGTACTTGACTCGGATTTTTCGCAACTCATTGCGCTTAATACGAGAAAAGAAGTAAAGATTAAAAACAAGCGAAAATATGACATCATGAAGCTAATTTAATTCTTAACGAAAGGAATCGCTATTTGAGTTTGAGACCCGTTTAATACTGCACTGTAAAACCCTGTCATAGATTCATCTAAAGAAATAGTGTTTAGACCAATCGAACAAGATTCAACCTTGACAGGTCTTCCAATTACATCATAAACAGTTAATTGAAGTTGTTTAGTTACTTGTGACTCAATTTCGACAAGTAAACGTGAAGACTCTTGATCATACAGAACCTTGACCCCATCCACACGATTGCTAATTTCCTGAATTGGTGAAGTAGCACAATCCGTAGGTATAAAATCTTTCTGAATTACATTTCCACATAAGGTAGGATATGATAATGAGACATTATTCACGTGAATTCCACATGCTACCGCAGCAGATGTAAGTGAGTTGCCAGCACTTGCTGAAGGAAACATCAATTCAATTCTATTGTCTACGTGAAGCAATTGTAGAATGTGTCCAAATTCGTGCAGGGCTTGATCATAAATAACTTCTTTTTGTCCTAGAAAAGATCTAGCTCTAGATGTGAAGCGACGAGGCACAAACGTATTGTTAAATCTAAGTTCAGCTGTTTGAACTCTTGGCTCTTCAATTGCACATGTCTGAGGCAGAACACTTGTTAAACCAGCCGCAAGTGCATCCTCATCAGTAGAGGTGACAGGTATTCTATTGCCAGTAATAACAGAGCAGTTAATATCTGGGGGACATGTATCAACAATATCTATGGGTATACCTGTTGCTTTAGTCCATTCTGCTGCTGCATCACAAAGATCAAGTTTTGCATCTGCTAGATCACTGACACCATCTCGAAGAGAAGTAACAAATGTTGGAGCTAAAACAAATGTATAGCCGCGCTCAGTCGATTCTATTGATTGGCCGTTGCGGTGCGATTGTTTCCGCAAAGAATTATCATCTGTAGAAGGGTTTACCCGACTTGCCACAAAGCTAGAACTGCTTTTTTGATTGAAAAAAACTTCTGTTCTAAAAGGAGCTTGATCATTTCCATCCTCAGTTATTACTCTAATTCTTCCTCCGAAGGCTCCACTCTCACCTATCATATTTGGATTGCTAATACTGTAGTCAAGATAACCATATGTAGGTGCATAAAAGTTGATTTCAGTATCAGTCCAAGAGATAATATCCCCTGCAAGTGGAGAGATGGTTACTCCCGTAAAATCCCCAGATTCTCTCATCATTTCAATTCTAACATCATTAGGAATTTTTGCACCTAATTCGGCCGTCGTATAGTTATTGAAATCAGTCCCCGTAATGGTTACTATACCTGGCCTAGCAGCTGTAGGTGGATTTGGAGCTCCTGCGAGGTTAGGTAAACTCAAAGGTCTACGAATACCAGCCACGACCTCAGGGGTGATCTCCGTGATTCTTGCTCTCTTAAATCCCTCTTTTCCAGGCGTATCATCTTGATATATTATCCTATCCAAGGCAGACTTATCAGTATCAACAGCCTGATCAACTGGAATTACTCGCACATTACTTAATGCACTCAACTCATCAAAAGAATAATCTACAGTCCCAAGGCTAACAATTGAGTCTAAATAAGTAGGGAAGCTATCTAAATAGTAAGTGACTGAGATTGTAAAGGAATCAATTGATTCAGCATCATAGTCGATGGCTTCACTTAGAAAAAAGGAAGCATTATCGAGAGCTTGATCTGCGACAGGCTCTTCAAATTGGAACTCGATAGTCATTGGTTGAGCAGGTAATTGATTGTGGCTCTCATAAGCGAAACCAATTCCTCCAACTGGACTCCCATCCTCAAAAGTCAATGAAGGAGCAGCTACATAGTAAGATGGATAACTTTCGCAATACTCAAATTCAATATACTCTTTCATTTGCGTTCGAAATTCGACAGCTGATAGTACCGTTTCACCCATCGCGACAATTGGCTTCCAGTCATCGGTAAGGTACTTTGCAAATCCCGCTTGTCCGCAGATAGGCTGTACTGATGTAAGATCGTTTGGAGTAATAGTATCTCCTTCGATGTACTTTAGAAAAAAGACAGCTTGTTCTCCGCCAAAAATTTCTAGCCCATGAGGCCGCGAATAGGACACTCCATCTAGATCACCTCCCATTCTAGTGATTGCTAGAGGCTTGCCTCGACTCCATGTTTGATCATCTGTTAGGGATGTACATGGCTCAATAAGGTAACTGGTGTAAACCCAACCATTGGCCTCATAGACGGTATCTGAAACAATTTCACCTTGCAAAACGACATCAGCACCATCGAATAATTCAGCCAGGGAGCATTGTGCCGAAACTGTAGTGTGGAATGCGATTAATAGAAAGCCAACTAGGGAAAAACTAGGGAGTAAACGGAGGGGGAGCATATCTAGAGTTTTTGATGTATATAGTAAGGACGTAACACAATTAGCAAGCATTACGATTACCCTACTTCAGAAAGAGAATTCACCAAAGAATTCATGCTAAAACTAATGAAAATGAAGAATTCCACAGCGAAGCCAATAAATTAACATATTATTAACGAATTATGAAACGCCCAGATCTATCAACCAAGCTTCCGTTTCGCTACTCAAGCTAATCCAGCAATTATATATTGTGTCCCAAAACTGCTATATTGAATCAGTTCAGTTCCAGCTACTTTTGAATTTGATTTTTCTAATCAGCATTCTAATGACCCCACCCTCCCTCCGCATATACGGCATCCGCCACCACGGACCTGGATCTGCGCGCGCTGTGCTGGATGCATTAGAATTGAATCCACCAGAGGCGCTCGTTATTGAGATGCCTGCGGACTTGCAGACTGCGCTTTATCAGATTGGAGATGAAGATTTATATCCACCGGTGGCACTCACGGCCTATGATCCCAAATCGGTGAGCACGGCTTTGTACTACCCGCTTGCAAGGTTTAGCCCGGAGTGGGTGGCTATGCGCTGGGCAGCTGATAATGAAGCGACCATTCATGCGATGGATTTGCCTTCGAGTTTGATGATTGCCTATTCCCAAAACGAGCGTCAGAAACTTGACCTAAAACCCAACTCAAAAAAGTATCGCCGAGTAAGACGCGATCCACTAGGGGAACTCGCCAAACTTGCCGGCTATGCCGATCGAGAACGTTGGTGGGAGCGCACTTTCGAAATGCAAAATCCTGGTGCTGGAATTTTTGAACATACTACTGAGATGATTCGGCTCTTGCGTGAATCGTATCCCGAAGCCACTGATGCGGAGTGCAAGCTGCGTGAAATGCACATGGCGAAGACAATCTTGGATTTACAAAAGCAAGGGCTTGAGAACATCGCCGTGGTATGTGGTGCTTGGCATGCTCCAGCTTTACAGCAAAACATGCTACGCCAGACCGCTAAAGGTTATGCTGCTGCAAAACGCGGATTGAGAGGTCCGAAACTTGAAGTGACTTGGATTCCGTGGACCTATGAAAGACTGCGCTCTGAAGGTGGTTATGGAGCCGGGGTACAATCCCCTGTTTGGTACGGATTGCTGTTTGATGATCCCCGCTCAGCGCCAGAGCATTATCTGACACTGATGGCAATTGAGCTACGCGCGATGGGGCAAGCGGCATCTACAGCTCAGGTTGTTGATGCTACTGAGTTGGCTGATCAATTGGCGGAGTTGCGAGACTTGGTGTTGCCAGGCTTGGATGAGATTCAGGAGGCTGCTCTTGGGACATTAGCCGAAGGGGCGAAAGCCCGCTTAGACGCAATCCGTAAAAACGTCGAAAGCTATCGAACGACAGGTAGGGTTCCTGAGAATTTTACGAGCCTTCCCCTGCAGAGAGATTTGGAAACGCGCTTAAAGTCTGTGCGCCTCATGAAGCCGTATCGTGACATGGAACGGGTTGAGAAGAACCTCGACTTGCGTAAGGAGAAGCACTTAGAAGCGAGTCAGCTGCTGTGTCAATTGCTGCTGCTCGGTATTCCGTTTGGTTCGCGCGATGAAGCATCTCTTAATGCTAAGGGAACCTTCAAAGAAACGTGGACGCTGCACTGGCAACCAGACTTTGCGTTGTCTTTGTTGGGTTGTCACGTGTACGGTACGCAAGTTCCTGATGCTGCGGCTGCCGCGCTACGTGCGCGTATGGACGAAGAGTCTGATTTGGCGAGTTTGACCAAAGTGGTTGACCTCATTATCCTGGCGGGACTGTTTGACGAACTCCAAGATGTCGCCCGACGAATGCGAGAGCAGGCCATTGCGACGGTTGATGTTTGGTTGATCGCGCGTGCCTTGCCTCCGCTGCTGCGATTGGTTCGCTACGATTCTATTCATACCCGTGAGGCTGACTTCTTGTATGAGCTTACCGATACGCTTGTTCCGAAGCTGGCGAGCGGCTTGGCGGCGGCAGGTTCGAATGTGGATGATGATGCGGCCTATGATGGCTTTCGATTATTGAAACTAGTGCAACCTTACTTGGCGATGCTTGAAGAGGATGCCCATATCCGGCTTTGGTATTCGGCGGTTGAGCGACTCACTTATGGTAATAAGACGCATCCGCTTTTAGCAGGTTGGGGTTTGCGAACACTTGTAGATGCTGGTTTGATAGAACAGAAGGAAACTTCTAGGTACCTGCGACTGAGCTTAGGCACTGG
>CALDUE010000030.1 GCA_937923485.1 uncultured Saprospiraceae bacterium | reverse complement strand
TTTTGCCCGTCTACGCTATGATTCCTTGACGGTACGTGAAGGATCGCTGAGCGGTCGGACGACGACATGGAGCGGTCCACGAATTACTTACGGTGGCATTCGCTATGTCAACGAAGCGGAAGAAGAGCCTGTCAGCACCAGCTACTTGGAACGCTATCTCCAATTAGAGCCTGGCCGCACATACAAAAGCACTGAAATTGCGCAAGTCGAGCAGCGTCTCAGAGGCTTGCGATTTGTTGAATTGAAGCAGCCGCCTGTTGTGGTTTTTGAATCGGCCCAAGCCTTCGTTTACCTCGATGCCAAGCCTCGACAGACAAGTCGTTTCGATTTCCTACTCGGCTTTTTGCCGAACAGTGCTGCGAACAATGGTCAGCTGCTTTTGACGGGAGACATCACCCTTGAATTAGAGAACGCATTACGTAAAGGCGAGCGGTTGTACTTCAATTTTGAACGACTTCAACCTGATGTCACCGAGCTCGCGTTAGAAGGTGCTTATCCCTACTTGTTCGAGAGTCCATTCGGAGTACGAGGCACCTTTGGCTTATACCGCCAAATGAACGATTGGCTACGAATCAACTACGAAGCTGGTGGTACATACTCCCTTGGAGGAGGAAGTAGCTATGAGTTATTTTATGAAGGCGGTCAGGCGCAACTACTTGGTTTTGATACAGCACAGGTACAGCAGACGATGACGCTGCCAACGACGCTAGATGCCAACCGCAATGGATTTGGAATGCGTCTACGCATCGACAAACGCGATGACGTATTCGACACGCGCAAAGGTTGGCATCTGATTACTGAAGGCGCAGCTTCACTTCGGACAGTCACCGTACCTGGAACCATTCGAGAATTTGGGGAGTCCCTGCAGAAACAGGCAGATAGCATTGGCGGCCAAACAGCACAATATCGTGCAGCGTTGGATATTTCTAATTTTATTCAGCTGGGAAAAAGAGGAACCTTTGTGACTCAATTGCGTGGGGCTATTTTGGCAGGTACACAGACCCCACTTGTCAACGAGTTGTATCGCATTGGTGGCAACAGACTACTTCGTGGATTCGACGAGCAAACCATTGAAGCACAACATTATGGTGTCTTCACTTCTGAGGCTAGGCTTTTGATCGGTGGAGGCAGTTACCTCTTCGCCTTTGGTGACCAAGCCGTCTTGGTGGATCCTTATCGCGCGGGCTCAAATTTTGATAACCCGACTGGTTTTGGAGCGGGATTGCGATTAGCCACTAAAAGTGGAGGTTTGAGTTTGACTTATGCCTATGGTCGGCGCAAAGGCGCTCCGATTGAGTTTGATCGGGCGAAGATTCATATTGGTTACGAATCTCGATTTTGATACGATTTGGTTCAGCGCGCTTTAGCTCGCTGCGCTAATGCACGTGGAACCGCACCGAGTGTAACTAAAGTTGCGAAGCACACGTGCCAGCCTCGATATATTTGCAATTCACTCAAACCACAAATCATGAAAGCTAATCTTCATTCCCTCGACCGCACCGGCCGCCTACTCTTTGCAGTGGTCGTTGCCGTGCTCTACTACACAGGTACCATCACTGGCACTTTAGCGATGGTTCTGGGTATCGCAGCTATCGTACTACTTTTAACTGGACTTGTAAACTTCTGTCCACTGTATGCTGCGCTCGGGATCAGCACAAAACCTAAGAACTAATGGGATTTTTCTCAAATATTTTCGGAGGAGGAGGTCCCAAACCAGAAGTTCAAAAAATGCTGGCAGAGGGCGCGATCATTCTTGATGTACGCACACCCGCAGAGTTTCAAGGCGGCCATGTAGCCGGTTCTAAGAACATCCCACTTCAGGAAATTGGAAGTCGTGTGAATGAGGTGAAAGCTTGGAAGAAGCCGCTAGTAGTTTGCTGTCGCAGTGGAAACCGTAGTGGTCAAGCTATGGTAGTTTTACAGCAAGCAGGTGTTGAATGTATCAACGGTGGTAGTTGGACAAGCGTTAACGCAGCCCAAGCAGCAGAATAACCCCACTCGCGCTTAGACGTTGCTTACCATATGGAGAATGCAGAACTGAGTTTTTCGGCTGACCTTCAGAAGGCTATAGAATCTGTAGCCATTCAACGAAGTTTTTCGGCGGGCGATATCATCCTCGATACGGGGGATTACATCCGCAGCTTGCCAGTCGTTCGCGCTGGTGCCGTTCGTGTAATGCGAACCGATGAAGAAGAGCGAGAGCTACTTTTGTATTACCTAGAACCTGGTGAAACCTGCGCAGCGACGCTCTCTTGCTGCCTCGCACAACAGAAGAGTAGTATTCGAGCCGTTGCAGAACTTGATACGGACTTGCTCCTCATTCCGCTGGAGCATGTAGACACTTGGATCACTAAATATCCTGAGTGGCGAACGTTCGTATTTCGGTCTTATCGAGAACGGTTTGATGAGTTGCTTAATGCCGTTGATACAGTTGCGTTCCACAACCTAGAGGATCGCATCCTGTCCATGCTTGAAGAAAAGGCAGGCTTACGTTCACGTAATTCTGACGGCAATCCTGCTCAAAACAAGCAGCTCGAAATTACTCATAAGCAATTGGCGGACGAACTACATACTTCGCGCGTTGTCGTCTCACGGATGCTGAAAGCTTTAGAGCACAAAGGCGTGCTCTCATTGCATCGAAACATGATTGAATTAACGGAGTAAACCATACCGTACCTTTACAGAACCCATGAAGCAACGAAAACGACTCTTTCCAATTTTGGACTGGTTGCCCAACTACAAGAGAAGTTGGTTGAAGGGTGATCTCGTTGCAGGACTTACCGTAGGGGTAATGCTCATCCCGCAAGGCATGGCCTATGCGATGATTGCAGGTTTGCCGCCGGTTTATGGTCTCTATGCGGGCCTCGTCCCTCAGGTTATGTATGCCATCTTCGGTACATCGCGTCAGCTAGGTGTTGGACCTGTAGCAATGGATTCTTTGTTGGTTGCCTCGGCGCTCGGATCACTAGCACTTGTTGATCAAGGACAGTATATTATTGCCGCGCTTTTCATGGCATTGTTGGTTGGTCTGCTCCAGCTAATCATGGGCGGTTTACGACTTGGATTTCTAGTCAATTTCCTCTCCCGACCTGTGGTGAGTGGATTTACTTCCGCCGCCGCCATTATTATTGGACTCAACCAAGTGAAGCATGTATTGGGTGTGAAAATTTCCAATACGGCACGTCTGCATGAAATTACTTGGCGGACGTTCAAGGCGATTCCCGAAGCAAACCTATATGCCATCATCATTGGGGTCGCGACGCTAATCCTCATTACCTTGATTCGGAAATATGGAAAGGGGATTCCATCTGCCTTAGTAGTCGTAGCCATGGGAACCTTTATCACTTCGCTCACAGGGTGGAGTGAATTAGGCTTACCTATTGTGGGAGCGGTGCCAGGAGGTTTGCCAGATTTTGCCGTTCCAGGAATCGATACAGGCCTGCTTCGGCCACTGTTGCCACTAGCCATAACGCTTGCACTGATTGGTTACATGGAGTCTATCTCAATCGCTCGCGGTATCCAAGAAAACCATACAGATTACGAAATCGATCCCAATCAGGAACTCATAGCCCTGGGAATGTCCAACATCACAGGCTCCCTTTTCGGTAGTTATAATTCTACGGCTAGTTTCTCGCGTTCGGCGATCAATGATGATGCTGGCGCCAAAACAGGAGTTGCAGCTCTGGTCAGTGCAATTATCATCGCAATTACCCTGCTGTATCTAACGCCACTCTTCTACTACCTACCCAATGCAGTTCTAGGCGCTATCATCTTCGCGGCTGTCTTTAAGCTCGTCAACGTTCGTTACGCTGTGTCGCTATGGCACCGCAATCGTCGAGAAGCATTTCTACTGCTCATTACCTTTTTGGTCACCTTGACCTTTAGCATGGTAGCAGGCATACTTGTGGGTGTTTTTGCATCGCTGGCTTATACGGTGTATCGCGATTCAACACCGCACATTGCTGAGCTTGGACGGGTGCGCGGCACAGATTATTTCAGAAACATTACGCGCTTCGCCAATGATATTGAAGTTCGTCCTGATCTATTACTATTCAGGTTTGACGCACCGATTTTTTTCGGGAACGCAAGCTTTTTCAAAGAGGAACTACTTGAACGAATTAATGCTAGAGGTCCAGCATTAAAGACCGTCGTTTTCAATTGTGAGGCGATAACCTATATCGATTCTACGGGGCACTTTATGCTAACGCGCCTCATTGTCGAACTTCAACGTGAGGGTTATCGAGTGATTTTCAGTGGGGCGATGGGGCCTGTCCGTGAAGTAATTCTGAGTGGTGAGATTGCGGCCCTCGTTGGCAGTGATTACATGTTTGTAAGATCTTCAGAGGTCCTTGACTACTTGGATGGCGTGTGTGAACCTTCCGAAATGCAGCGCAAAATCGCGTGGGAAGGGAAGCGGGAGCTGCCTTTGTCTGAAGAACAATAAGCCTCGCCTTTTGTACTTTTACTACTCAAGCTAGAAGTGTGCTTTTAAACGCTTTGAGAACTACACCTTTATGATGAACATCGAACAGATTTACACTGGCTGCCTTGCACAAGGAGCATATTACATCCGCAGTGGGAAGGAGGCTGTGATCATCGATCCTTTGCGCGAGGTGCAGCCGTATCTAGACCGCGCGAAGGCCGATGGAGTGGAGATCAAGTATGTGTTTGAAACGCACTTTCATGCTGACTTTGTTAGTGGTCACGTAACCCTTAGCAAAGCCACTGGAGCACCAATCGTTTATGGACCATTAGCTAATCCGACGTTCGACGCAATCATTGCTACCGACGGTCAAGAATTTAAGGTTGGTGACATCACTATCGTTGCTATCCATACCCCCGGGCACACGATGGAAAGCACGACGTATCTCCTGCGCAATGAGCAAGGGAAAGATCATGCTATTTTTAGTGGAGACACGCTGTTTTTAGGAGACGTAGGCCGTCCTGATTTGGCGCAGAAAGTTGGAGATCTTACAATCGAAGACTTAGCTGGTCATCTTTACACCAGTCTTCGCACGAAGCTGATGCCTCTTGCTGATGAAGTACTTGTCTATCCAGCCCACGGAGCCGGATCTGCGTGTGGTAAGAACATGAGTTCAGAAACGGTAGGTACCATCGGAGAGCAAAAAAAATACAACTACGCCTTGCGGCAAAACATGACCCGCGAGGAGTTCATTACAGAGGTAACAGATGGATTGCTCGCACCACCATCTTACTTCCCCGCAAACGTGAAACTCAACAGGGAGGGCTACGAGGACATTGACGAAGTCCTGACTCGCGGCACAAGAGCACTTTCTCCAGACGAGCTAGAGAGTGTGGTCAATGAGACTGGTGCACTCGTGCTGGACGTTCGTGGTCGCGAAGAATTTGCCAAGGCGCATATTCCTCGTTCGATTTTCATCGGCATCGATGGTGGCTTCGCTCCATGGGTAGGAGCACTCGTCAAAGACGTGCACCAACCAATGATTTTGGTCGTGGAGCCAGGCCGAGAAGAAGAAGTGATTACACGCCTTGCTCGTGTTGGCTTCGACCAAACTTTAGGCTATCTCAAAGGAGGTTTCGAAGCTTGGGAAAAAGCAGGCAAAGAGTCAGATTCTGTCGGAATTATTGATGCTGCGCAAGTGCCAGGAGTTTTGGCGAAGGCAGAAACCATAGTAGACGTACGTAAACCTGCAGAATGGGGTAGTGGTCACCTTGAAGCAGCCAAGCACATGCCATTGAGTGATCTCAATGCGCACCTGAAAGACCTACCCAAAGAGGGCTCTTTTTATGTGCATTGCCAAAGTGGCTACCGCAGTATGATTGCCAGTTCAATACTTAAGGCGCGGGGTTTTCACAACTTTAAGGATGTCCGAGGTGGTTGGAAGGCCATCAAGGAGCTTCCTGTAGCAACTGCTTGAACCTTGTCGTGTGAATTTGACGTTAACTAGGAGGCTGCACGGAGACGTGTATCTTGCCAACCTAAACTACGTCACACTAGCACATGAATTTAATCATTCCAATGGCCGGTAGAGGCTCACGTCTCCGCCCTCACACGCTCACTGTTCCTAAACCTCTAGTTCCTGTTGGAGGCAAGCCAATCGTTCAACGTTTGGCTGAAGACCTTACCGCATCGCTGAGCGAGAAAGTCGACAATATTGCTTTTGTTATCGGCGATTTTGGACCAGATGTTCCTAAGCAGCTCATGAAAATTGCAGAAGGACTTGGTGCGAAAGGACATGTTTTTACGCAAGATCAACCTCTAGGCACAGCCCACGCAATTCTCTGCGCTCAAGATGTGCTAGAAGGCCCAACGATGATCGCCTTTGCTGATACACTCTTCAAGGCAGACTTCAATTTCGATATCAAAACCGATGGCATTATCTGGGCACAGCGTGTCGAAGATCCAAGCGCTTTCGGTGTACTCAAGCTCGATGATCATGGGATTATCACCGATTTCGTAGAGAAGCCAACAGAATTCGTTTCGGACCTCGCCATCGTAGGAATCTATTTCGTTAATGACGGAGCGGGGCTCAAGCGCGAACTCCAATACTTGATTGATAATAACATCAAGGAAAAAGGAGAATTCCAACTCACCAACGGTCTTGAAGCACTTAAGTCGAAGGGTGTCAAATTCCGTCCAGGAACTGTTGAGGAATGGCTCGATTGTGGTAACAAAGGTGCTGTGGTCCATACACATCAGCGCATTCTGGAGCTAAAAGCAGAAACCGAAAAACTCGTTGACGATACTGCAACGATTGAAAATAGCGTTGTTCTACAACCATGCTATATCGGACCAGGTGCACGCATCTCGAACTCAGTTGTTGGCCCACACGTAAGTCTTGGTGCTAACAGCTCAATTGAAGGAAGCGTGGTGAAAAACACCATCATCCAGCACGATTCAACAGTCTCTGATGCTACACTCACCGATTCCATGATTGGTAGTAACGCTACATACAACGGCAACCCTGCCGATGTATCTATCGGAGACTATTCTAATATCGCCTAATGACAAAATACCTTTTCGCTTTTCTTCTCGGTCTGTCGACTTCGTTCCTGTTTGCACAGAACGATCCCACTCAAGTTCCAGAGGAAATCGTTGAGGTTGAAGCAAAGCTTATAGAGGCAAGTGGTTTGGCTGTCCAGGGCGATGCTGAAGGAGCCATCAAGCTTTTCGAGGACTTGCTTGCGCAAGATCCTTCCAACAGTGCGGCGGCCTACTCTGCTGCTCGTCTCTACAACTCGGTTGATAGTGATAAGGCGCTCAAGCTCATGCAGCAGGCCTTTCGTCACGATGGATCCAACGCATATATCGCCCAGGCGTTAGCAGACATGTTATCGGAGAACGATAACTATTTGCAGGCCTCAGATATCCTTGGTAAGCTATTTCAGCAAAACCCGAGAAGAGAGGAATTTCTACTCGAGCAAACGCAGTTGCTTTCGCGCGCAGGTAAACCGCGTGAAGGACTTCGCATTATTGAGCAGTACTTAAGTAGTGGAGGTCGATTGACGCCTTACATCGGGCAGCAGCGATTTACGCTTGCCGTCAGTATGAATGATCCAAAGGCGGCCGTTCGTTCGCTCGAGGAACTTATGGCTGCGTATCCTGATAATCCTGAGTACTATCAAGAGCTCGCGCAGTTTTATCGACGAACAGGTGACGAAGCTTCCGCCAAGCAAATTTGGACGGAAATGGCCCAGCGCTTTCCCGAAGACAAGCGTGCTGCGCTAGGTCTTGCAGGACAAAGCAAGCTTACCAGCGAGGAAGATCAATTCATTGCTCGTCTTGAACCAATCTTCGAAGATAGAAGCCTTGACATCGACAGCAAGATCATGCAATTGATGCCCATCGTACAGGAGGTCGCCAACCGCAACGATACAGTCCTTGCTAATCGCACCTTAGGCCTTGCCGAAACCTTGACGGAAGTGCATCCCGACGAACCGAAAAGCTTCGCCGTCTATGGGGATCTACTATTCTACGCGCAACGCACACCGGAAGCTGTCGAAGCATATCGGAAAACTTTAGCATTAGACCCTGCCGTCTATCTCGTCTGGGAGCAACTGCTCTTAGCGCTTGCCGAGTCTGGCGAGTATGACGATCTTCTTGAAGAGTCCGAAAATGCGCTTACGCTTTTCCCTAATCAAGCACGCTTGTATTACTATAACGGTCGTGCCTTGGCTCGAACTGGAGATCTGACAGGAGCAGAGAACACCTTGATGCAAGGCTCTATGATGGCGCTCAACGACCAAGTTTTGTTGTACGACATCAATGAAGCATTAGCACGTGTACAAATGCGTGAAGGTCGCTTTGATGATGCGCTAAAGTCCTCTGAAGCGGCACTTAAAATTCGTCCAAAGCATGGCCCAGGTCTCGCGCTCAAAGCCGAAATTTTGTTACGATCGGACGATATCACTATGGCGAATAAGGTTTTGGCGCAAGCTGCAGCCGAAGCTCCTCAACATCCCTATGTGATTACGATTGAAGCGCTTTCACAGGTGCTAGCAGCGGAGGTTAGCCGCGCTGAAACAAGTATGGTTTCTGCCGAGCAATACGGTGCCAGCCAGTGGGCAGTTGCCCAAGAAGTAAATGGAGATATTGCTTTTTTGAAAGGTGATGAAGCTTCCGCCAAAACCTATTGGGAGCAAGCAAAAGCTATGGGTGGAGGATCAAGCAAATTGGCAGAAAAACTGTCAAAGGGTATGTACGTGAAGTAGTCCCGTTTCCAGAAATCCACCTCAAGTACGAGAAACTTATCTTTACTTCATGTCCGTTACTCGCTTTCAAGATCTTGACCTTACGCGGCAGTACACTTATGCCGAGTACGTGACGTGGCGATTCTCTGAACGCGTCGAACTTTTGCGAGGTTGGGTAGCTAAAATAAGTCCCGCGCCAAGTCGGTACCACCAAGAGGTTGTCGTTGAGCTTACTAGACTTTTTGCAAACTATTTTGCTGAGAACCCTTGTAGATTATATACTGCTCCTTTCGACGTGCGCCTTCCAAGAACGGTCGGAGGAGAAACAGTAGTTCAGCCAGACGTGTGCGTTGTTTGCGATGAATCCAAGCTTACAGACCAAGGCTGCTCAGGGGCGCCGGATCTCGTAATCGAGGTTCTAAGTCCTGGCAATACAGCTCGTGAAATGCGAGAGAAGTATGCGCTATACGAAGAGGTTGGAGTGCGCGAGTATTGGGTAGTCGAACCATCGAATCATCTCGTCTTACGTTACGAGTTACGAGATGGTATCTATGTTGGCCTTGCTCCTAAAACAGGGGAGGATGATGATATCCGCTCTGTGATTTTCCCTGACTTATCAGTGGTAGGAAAAGGCGTTTTTGGCCTGTAACGCTGTTCTTTGCTTCACATTTAAGTAGCAATTGATGTGAGAGAAGGGGCCGCAAATTGGCTGAAGTGCTGTTGAACCAGTTTCCACATTCATAATTCGCCAGCCTAGCTAGACTCCGACCGCGAAGTCTTACGTTTGCATTCCAATGCGCATTCTACTTTTCGTCCTTCTCGTCAGTTCAGTATTCGCTTGTAAACGTGGTGCTAGTGGCGATGCTAGTAAGCTTCCGCCAAAACGCTCTGCTGAACGTCTACTCGCTGAAGTCGATAAAGCCCTCTTTGTACCTGAGACCGCAGAGATGAAAGGCGACATGCGTATTCAAGGTGGAGGTATAGGCAACATCAAACTGAGTGCTACAATTCGGACTCAAAAAGATAAAGCCTTCTGGTTTTCACTGCGCAAGTTCGGTTTTGAAGGTGGCCGCGGACTTGTTACCAAGGACAGCGCTATAGTGATCAATCGCCTTCAGCGAGAAGTGCTAGAAGCTTCTATCAATGACCTCCCTGAGGAAGCAAAATTGTTGCCTATCGATATCTCTCTTGCCAACTTAATCGCTGTATTTGGAGGTCAGCCAATAGGAGAGTGGCGTAACGCGCAAGTAGAACGTCAACCTGGCCAATATCAACTGCTCACCGATGAATTCGCCAATACGGAGTTGACGCTAGGTACCGCACCAACCATCCCTGTGCGTTGGGGATACCAAGAAGGCGAGAAATTCGGTGAAGTCATCTTTAGTGACTTTAAAGCTCAAGCTGACGGAAAAGTCTTCCCATACTTTCGATCTTTGGCGTTCAGCGACACCCCTGGAGACACAACCCGCGTTGTATTTACTCTGAGTTCGCTTACTACAAATGAAGTATTCAAATTCCCAATTTCGATTCCAGCGAGCTATGCGCCGATGCAGCTATAAAGCTGTACTCCTGTGCTTGGCACTCTTGTGTGGAGTAGGTTTTGCGGAAGCACAATCACAAAAAGACTTGGAGGCTCAACGAGCTCGCCTCACAAGAGAAATCAACGAAACCAGTCGACTGCTTGAAACTTCTAGCAAGAGTCGAGAGGCAGCTCTAGACCGCCTTGTGGTGCTGCAAAGGCAGATTGTCCAAAGAGAGGAGTTAGTTGTGCTCCTGCGCTTACAGATCGCTCATGCTGACTCTAGCGTTGGTCGTACGACACGTGTCTTATCAAGTATGCAGGCAGATGTCGATACGCTTAGCGCAGAATACGGACGCATGGCGAGAGCAGCGTTGCGTGAAGGATTTCTCAATGATCGATTAGCATTTCTAATCACTTCAGAAAGCTTCTCGGAAGCACTCGCCAGGACGCGATACTTACGTCAATATGATGAGAATAGAGGCCGTCAATTGGAGCTCATTCAGTTGACCAGAGAGGTATTGCAGAACAAGGTGGATAAGCTGGACGACATCCGAGCGGAGAAGGAAAAGCTGCTCGGAGCTGAACTTACCCAGCAGAACATTCTTGAAGAATCGCTCGCCGATAAGAACGAACTACTCAGGTCATTGGCCAATGATGAAGATCGACTTCGTAAGGAACTCAAAGAGCAGACAAGAGACAAAAATCAACTCGACCGAGCAATTGGTGACGTCATAACAAGGAGCAACGAATCGAGGGACAAAGAAAGACTTGAGCGTGAAAGAATCGAAGCAAAGGCGCTTGTTGCGGAACGAAACCGGAGCGCTGACAAAGCCACCAAAACAGTCGTTGAACCTGCTAAGCCGAAAGCTGCAGTAGTCACAAGTGAGAACTACGGTACTGCGCTTTCACAAGACTTCATCAAAAACAGAGGGAAATTGCCGTGGCCCGTCGAAGGTGGCTTTATAAGCAAGCCCTATGGGGAGCGCGCACACCCTACACTTTCAAAAGTCAAGGTCCGCAACAATGGCGTGGATATTCGTACTGACCCAGGATCGACAGTCAAGGCTATTTTTGAAGGTGAAGTCGTTGGCCTTCAAGCCGTGCCTGGCTACAACTACATGGTTATCCTACAGCATGGCGACTACTTTAGTGTCTATTCTAATTTGGTCGACGTTCGCGTCAAAGCAGGTGCCCGCGTAGGAACAGCAGACGTAATTGGAGCCGTTGCTACGAATGCAACCACCAACACCAGCGAGCTTCATTTTGAGGTCTGGAAAGAACGTCAGACCCAAAACCCTGCGGCGTGGCTCAAGCGTTAGCTTTGTCGGCGAACTGTTGAGCCTTCATGGTGTTGACAGTACTAACTAATACAACACTACATGGCCGACTGGAACGTATCCCAATCCCAAAACTCTGGACTCAAGGTAGAGACAGAGTACGCTATTCTTGTAGGGGTCGTTCATGGTCAAGTCCGCAAGGAGACTGTAGAAGAGCACCTTGACGAACTCGAGTTTCTTGCCCTCACCGCGGGAGCAAAGACCTTGGAGCGCTTCGTACAACGATTGCCGCATCCTGATACTCGAACCTTCGTGGGGAAGGGAAAGCTCGCAGAGATTGCGGAGTACCTTGAAAAGCATGAGGAAGTCAACCTCGTCATTTTTGATGATGACCTTTCGGGAAAACAGACGGGCATTCTCGAAGAAGAATTGAAGGTTAAGATCGTTGATCGTACAAGTCTCATCCTCGACATTTTTGCAAGTCGCGCACAGTCTGCACAAGCACGTACACAAGTTGAGCTCGCTCAGATGCAGTACTTACTTCCTCGTCTCCGTGGTCTCTGGACGCACTTGGAGCGTCAGCGCGGTGGTATCGGTATGCGTGGACCGGGTGAGAAGGAAATCGAGACAGATCGTCGTATCGTGCGCGATGTGATTTCAAAGTTGCAAGCCAAGCTCGCTAAGATTGATCAGCAAAACGAGACGCGTCGCAAGAATCGAGGCGATACCATTCGCGTAGCTTTGGTGGGATACACCAACGTCGGTAAGAGCACGCTGATGAATATGCTCAGTAAATCGGATGTCTTTGCAGAAAACAAGCTCTTTGCTACGCTTGATACGACGGTACGCAAGGTTGTTGTGGAAGCCACTCCGTTCCTCTTGAGTGATACAGTTGGGTTTATCCGCAAGCTACCGACGCACTTGGTAGAGAGTTTTAAGAGTACACTTGATGAGGTGCGCGAGAGCGATTATATGCTGCATGTTGTTGACCTCAGTCACCCGCAATACGAAGAACAGATTGACAACGTCAACCAGATTCTTGCAGATTTAGGCGTCTCTGACAAGCCGCAGTTGATGGTGTTCAACAAAGTGGATCTGTTCCGCATGCGCAACTTCGACGATTACCTCGACAAGGCGACACGTAAAGAGATTGAAGTCGATTTGAAAGAGCGTTTGGCTTTACGATACGATGCACCAAATGTGATGATCAGCGCCAAAACAGGTGAGAATATTGAGGTACTTCGAGAGACATTAGTCTCAACCGTGCGCGAAATGTGGTCGGAGCGCTTTCCGCACAGAACGCCGATGTGGATTGGGTACTTGCAATAGGAAATTTTTATATGGATTTTGGTAAGAAATTGTGTTTTTATAGAGACTTTCTAGTCGTAGTTAATTTTAAAATTTTGAAATGGCTCTAGTCTTAGAACTTTATTTATATATTAGTGGCTGGAATAACAATATTTACATTAAATTTCATCATGATTTTACTTCAAAAACCTTCATACTCATACTCATACTCATACGTGTTTCTTATCTTTCTGTGTTTTTCAATGCCGAAAGCTTACGCTCAACTTATTTCTCCTCCACAAGGAATACAAAATCCCGAAGAAGGATTTGGTCCTGATGAGCCTTGGCCAGATACCTATGCAGGTCAAGTCAGTTCAGAATATGTGTCACTTCATAAAAGAATACGAGAAAGTCCTGCATATGGCCGATACTGGCATGTTCAAACAACTAGTTTGGAATTAGCTATGACCTCGTCAGAGGGGTTGTATATATCATTTCCTCCAGAGAATGGAGGCGGGCAACTAACAAGATTAACATTTGAGCGTACAGAAGGGACGTACACGGCAACTGGGACTCTTGAATTTATCCGAGTGGTAGCTCCTGAGAATTGTTTCCAGCAATATCTCGTAGGCATATCGTCAACTTCAGATGGATTATCGGGCTATTTCTCCTTTGACAACCAGGCTTATTTACTTCGTCCTGCGGGACTTGGAAGATCTGTTATCTATGAATTTATTCCACCACAGCAAATGACAGAGTCTTGTTCTGCATGTGACAATATCGGATCTTTATCTATTAGTAGTCCGTTGGTAACTGGTGTTGGGAATCATGGAGAATTTTCATCAGGAATTTTGTCTGTCAAGGACGTTGGAAAAATTAAAGTCGATAAAACTATCGCCGGGGAAGGTGGGGCCTGTGTAATCGATTTAGCAGTCGGATTCACACCAGAAGCTGCAGATTTTCTGGATATAAAGGCTGAAGCTGCGGCAATCGTGGCACAAATGAATCATGCACTAGTTTGCTCAAAAGTCACGAACTTCTGCTACAGATTAGCGGGATGTGATCGATTAGATTTCTTAGAAGATAGGGGGACTCAATTTAATGTTTCAGATATTCTAGATCAGATAACTCCTCCTTCTCCTACCCTTCCAGATATTTTGGCATTTCGTTCTGATAATAATGCTGATCAAGTCCTAATTGTTAAAACCGATAATTTGGAGCCTGGGTTTGGGGTTTCTCAGGTACGTACCACTCCATCAGATCGCTGGCGATCAGTTATAATTGATGGCTCAATAGCCCGATTCACGCCATCACATGAATTGGCGCATAATCATGGCTGCCAGCATTTAGAAGATGCAATTGCAGGTGGTGATGGTGAATTAAACATCTGGGCTAGATCTCACTTAGTCAATGCTACAAGCACGACAATCATGAGCCAATTTTTTCAATTGCCTAGTGGGCAGATGCGCACTTTCAATTTTTCGAATCCTGATCAATTCAATTGGCTATGGGAACCTACTGGTCTTTCAGATCGAGATAATGCTCAACAACTGCGTAGTACTGGATGTGATATTGCAGATCTTGTAGATTCATTCAACCCAGAGTGGTCTCAAACTCTTCGAATACGCCCGATGGATCCGAATACCTGTCCTGGTGATATTACGAGCTTTACAGTTACGGATCGGTGTTTAAACTCTACAATTGGCACCATCAGTTGGTCATGGAGCATTAATGGCTCGGCATATCAGCACTTGCAAACTACCTCAAGTGGAACCATAACCTTAACGCTCCCGCAGTTGACAGGATTTAATTACATCGACATTAAAGCAGAGGCTTATTGTACTGATGGAGAAAAGGTATCTGATATTTACAGAACTTCAGTAAGTGCTTGTCACGACCCATGTTCAGAAGATGAAGTTGCGCTTCAAAGCAATTTAGAAGATGAATTTGAAAGCTACAACACACTCAAAATGTTAAATTTTGATAATCAACAAACATTAGTTTTTTTAGATGAGTCTCAAGAAATTCATGAGATATATTTTACAGATTTGCTAGGTCGTGTTCAAAAAGCCGATTTTAAACTGACCGATATGGGCGTGATAATTTCAGATAATGATGCCTATAAATCACTACAATTTGTAGCAATTGTAACATCTAAGGGTACACAAATTTTTATTTTAACCAATTAAAATGAGAGAAAAACCTATTAGTACTAAGTACTTCGCCTTAATTGCTTTCTGGATAGGGTCAGCATCGCTATTTATTGGTTGCACCGAGTCCCCTCTGGATACCCCAGAGGACTCCCCCGTAGTAAATTCAGAGTTTGTTCGGCTTGCCCCACCCAAAATGGCTGAGATTTCCCCACGTGGTGATGCAAGTGTGGACTGGCCAGAAGATTACCCTGGATGTTCTGCGCTAGGAGTACCAGCACGAGGTTTCGTTCGTGGTTTGGTAAGTGATCGTGGTGAAATGTTAGGTTGGGCACATCTCTCTGGTGATTCTACGCGAAGCTGGATGAAAGTTACCGTGCAGTTCTTTTCAAATACTTGTTTTGGATATTACAGTGTAGCATTTAAAGAGATGACATTCGATCACATTGGGCGTGAATTAACTGCTGATAGAACGCTTTACGGTGGTTATAACTGTAGCAATCCAGCATACGATAATCAAACGCTTCCGATGGCTTCAGGGGATTCAATTGTTATTGATGCGTCTATCGATGGTCATGACTCTCCGATCAAAGATTATATAGCTGATACGACTCAAGGATATCGCCCACGATTTATCATCGATCATTATTTCCCAGAAGAAGGAGTGGTGAAAGGACGTTTTGCAGGTGGTTTCATTAGAGATCCAAGTTGTACCTATGAGGAAGAACTGTACCCTTTATATATGCAGGTGGACGAGGCCTTTTTTGAGGCTAAGTTGAGGTTGTAGCTATTCCTAATAATTTTTTAGGTCGAATTTCCCACTTCATGAGAGTCTTAGATGCCATCATTATGGGGCTACGAACCTTCAATATTACTATTGTGGTATCTTAAAAGCAGCGATGTA
>CALDUE010000029.1 GCA_937923485.1 uncultured Saprospiraceae bacterium | reverse complement strand
AAAGATCTCTCATTGACGCATTCAATGATTGCCTTGGGATCTTGTACAATGAAGCTAAACGCTGCTACTGAGCTGATGCCAGTCTCATGGCCAGCATTTGCGGATATTCATCCATTTGCTCCCGTCGAGCAAGCTGCGGGGTACATGCAGATGTTTGAAGAACTCGGAGCATACTTAGCGGACATTTGCGGCTTTGCAGCTACCTCTCTCCAGCCAAACAGCGGTGCGCAAGGCGAATATGCGGGCCTTACGGTCATACGAGCATATCACTTAAGCCGCGGTGATGATAACCGCGATATCGCGCTGATTCCTGAATCTGCTCACGGAACCAATCCTGCAAGTGCCGTTATGGCCGGTATGCGCGTGGTTGTCGTGAAGAGTGATGAGGCGGGAAACATCGACTTAGATGACCTCAAAGCAAAAGCTGAGAAGCATGGTGAAAACCTCTCAGCATTGATGGTTACTTACCCAAGTACTTACGGAGTGTTTGAGGCGGACATTGTTGAGATTTGCGAAGTCATACACGCTCATGGCGGCATGGTCTACATGGACGGTGCGAACATGAACGCACAAGTTGGACTTACAAGTCCTGGCATTTGTGGGGCGGATGTTTGTCACCTCAATCTGCACAAGACCTTCGCTATCCCACACGGTGGTGGAGGCCCAGGAATGGGACCAATCTGCGTTAACGAGAAGTTGGCTCCTTTCCTTCCAAGTCACCCGCTCATTCCTACTGGAGGAGACCAAGGAACTTCACCCGTCTCGGCAGCGCCGTTCGGTTCTTCAAGCATCCTGTTGATCAGTTACGCGTACATCTGCATGCTTGGGCCTAAAGGGTTAACGGATGCGAGTCGCTATGCGATTGCGAATGCGAACTACATCGCGAAGCGTTTGGAAGGCCACTACGACATCCTTTTTCAAGGAGAGAAAGGTTGGTCGGCACACGAACTTATACTTGATCTGCGTCCATTTAAGAGTGTTGCAAGTGCTGAGGACGTTGCTAAGCGACTCATTGACTACAGCTTCCACGCGCCAACCCTGAGCTGGCCAGTTGCTGGTACCATGATGGTCGAGCCAACCGAAAGTGAAAGCTTGGATGAGTTAGACCGCTTCTGTGATGCCATGATTAGTATCCGTGAAGAAATGGACGAGGTTGCCCGTGGAGAAGTAGAGGCAAGCAACAGCGTGCTTCAGAATGCTCCGCATACGCTCGCAGTTGTCACCAATGACACCTGGGAATATCCTTACACTCGAGCAAAGGCTGCTTTCGCACTACCGTACTTGCGAGAAAGTCGCAAATTTTGGCCGAGCGTTGCGCGCGTCAATCAAGCACTAGGCGATCGAAATCTTGTTTGTACGTGCCCAGATTTGAGCTCTTACGCAGAAGAGGAAGTGGAGTAGGACAACAGGTTATAAAATAAAAAAGCGCGTCTAGGATTTAAATCTTAGACGCGCTTTTTGTTTTGACGTAAGTCTGAGTAGCATTTGTGCGAGGATGCACTTGCTTGGACAGTATTGAGAACATAAAGACTATAAAAGTCCTTTCTCCTCCATCCATTCATCATTGAAAATCTTCTCGAAGTACTTGCAACCGTGGTCGCTCATTATTGCGACAACCACGGATTCCTTTGGCAGTTCTTGCGCCATAAGACGAATCCCAGCAAGCACAGCGCCACTCGAAAAGCCAACAAGTATTCCCTCCGTCTTAGCAAGATCACGAGCTTCTAGGGCAGATTCACGATCACCCACTTTGGTCATTTGATCAATCAGATCAAAGTGTACGTTGCTCGGAATGATGTTCTTTCCTACACCTTCTAGCAAGTATGGATAGATCTCATTCTCATCGAATTCTCCCGTTTCGTGATACTTAGTGAGTACAGAACCGTAGGCATCAATACCAATCGTTTCAACGTTTGGATTCTGTTCTTTGAGATATCGAGAGGTGCCACTAATCGTTCCACCTGTCCCTACAGGAGCGACATAATGAGTGACTTGACCTCCAGTTTGTTCCCAGATTTCAGGTCCGGTAGTATGGTAGTGCGCATCAGGGTTTCCAGGGTGGAAATACTGATTGATGTAGACAGAATTAGGAGTCTTCGCGTGAATAGACTTTGCCACCTCGTAGTAGGAGCGAGGATCTTCGGCTGGCACCTTGCTTGGACAAATCTCTACGGCTGCTCCAAGCGCCTTAAGCGCATCGAGTTTGGCCTTCGAAATTTTGTCATTCGTTACCAAGATGCAGCGGTATCCACGTACGGCACAGATCATAGCGAGTGCGAAGCCTGTGTTTCCACTAGTGGTCTCTATGACTGTCCCACCTGGATGTAGTCTGCCATCGGCTTCCATGGCGTCAACCATGCTCAGAGCGATGCGATCCTTTGCACTTTGGCCAGGGTTTGCGCCTTCTAACTTGGCGAAGACTTTAAAGCCAACGCTTATACTAAACCGTTCAAGATAAACAAGTGGGGTGTTGCCTATGCAGTCTAATATACTAGCCTTGACCTTGGGGTGTGTCAGTAGAGTAGTCTTCATTCGAGCACGAATGTACAATTTACGATTTAGCAATAAGTCAATTGTGGATCAATCTACCCAAAGACTTCCACGGTATTGGGTTATGGCGTATCCTTGTAAGCTAATATTCTTCAACGCTTTCAGCCCTTTCTCCAATGTCATCTAACAAAAAATGTCTAGATCTTAAGTACAAGGCTCGCCTCATTCTTTATGATCGGGGTAAAATCCTCTTGCTTAAGCAGCGCCGAGGCAATGGAGGTAACTACACGATGGTAGGTGGAACGGTAGAACTCAAAGAGTTTGCAAGAGAATCTCTCATTCGTGAGACCTTGGAAGAGGCGAACATTAAAATTGAAGCGAAGGATCTTTCTTTGGTTCATGTGCTGCACAAGCGTACTAAGAGCGGCCAGCGCATCAACTTATATTTCAAAGCTTCAAAGTATAAAGGGAGTTTGATGAACGTCGAAGACCATAAGTTCAAGGCTGTTCAGTGGTTCCCAATCAACAACCTACCTAAAGAGGTCACTAGCACAGTCCGACAAGCGCTCGAATCTTACCGAGCTGGAATCTTGTACAGTGAACAGACGATGAAGTAGCTGAATTAGTAGTACAACCAGTGTCCGACGAATCCTGACTCGCTGCCATAACTAAGGGCTGGCGCAGGAAATTTAACGTGATTAATCAGGTGCAAGAATGTTCTGAGCACAGGGCTTTTTGTAGGCACCCTTTCGAAGTCTACATCAAACGAGAGTACATATTGGCGGTAACGAGGGGCAATCGTACTCGCATCGTAGGTGAAATCACCTTCTCGCCAGACGTTAGAAAATCCTCCAAACACATTTTCAGGGCTGTAGCCGAAGGACACATTGAGCCAAGGAACTTTAGATTCCTTTCCGACCAGAATAGCTGGATTTGTTGACACCCAGAGGGTTTGCCCATTATAATCTTTGATAAAGCGTTGCCAAGGAGTTGCACCATATAGATCCTCCGCTCTGCGTGCTAAGCTGCTCGTCGGTCCATCAGCTTGAACAGAAGGAATAGGTTCGTCGCTGTAAGGCCTGCGGAAAGATGAAACTTTGAAGTTGATGCGCTGCTCGTTCCAGAGTAAGTCTTGGCCAATAAAAACACCTACTCCTAGACTATTCATGGCCATATCACTCCAAGAGAAGCCCCACTTCTCACTGAAGCCATCCATGACCTCAATCGTAGACTGTAAGAGCAGACTCGTTCCTGCGGCCATGAAGAGTGCTCTTTTTCGTGGCGTTCCAGACCAATTCAATCCCTGATAAGCCCAGCGCGTATAATGGTAGGCTGTGTAGGAATGTCCAAACTTATCCATGTTAAGCCACTCTCCTCGATCGTCGAAGGTGCGGAAGCGGCCCGTCTCGAAATCTTTGTACCAGGCTTCCCAAAGACCTATGGCAAATCCTGTATAAATCGCAGATGCTGCACCCACGCTTATCCAAAATCGCTTCGGATTATAGGTTTCTGCCGGAGTCAAGAAGGTATTTAGCGGACCTTGATAGCGTGAAGTACCCTCAGCGGATACTTCGTTAAACTGATAAGTGTCGAAGTGGATTGGCTCCTTCCAGCTGTCTGATGAGTTCTCCAGAAAGGTAGAAGTGGAATACTGGTAATTCTTCGCAAACCCAAGCTGTGCGGACATCTCGCTTACGCCAAAACTAGCCATACTCAATCCGAAGCATGCTAAGAGTAAGCCTCGAAGCAATGCATTGGTGAAGTACGAGGGGCGTGTATTCATTGATTGAAAATAAAGCAAAAAGGCCATACTACGGTCGTAGCATGGCCTTAATAACGTGTGAACGTTGGCGATGGTTAGTTTATTACTTACCGCCGTCTAAACGATCTTGAAGTTCTTTCAACTCGTCCCACTTGCCGTCACGGGCAAGCGCAGCTTGCTCTGGCCAGCTACCTGGGTTATGAATGCGGTAACGTGGACCTGCAGCATCAAGAATTTCTTGAATTTTTTCTACTGGACCTGCTGCAACATCTGCGAAAGTCATGAAACCACCTTCGTTAAGAAGACCTGCGATTTTTGGACCTACACCTTCGATCTTCTTGAGATCGTCTTTTGCGCCTTTAGCAGCGGTCTTAGGAGCAGCAGCTGCTACTTTTGGAGCTTCTTCCGCCTTTGGAGAAGGAGCAGGAGCAGGAGCTTCAGCTTTTGGAGCGGCTTCCTTTTTAGGAGCAGCTTTCTTAGCTTTTGCTGGAGCAGCTTTCTTAGCCTTTGGAGCACCAATGGCGAAAGTATCGCGTGCTTCTTTTGTTCCAAGAATTGGACGCACGCTAGCAGCGAGTGCCTCATCCGTTGGCTTGATGCTTATG
>CALDUE010000028.1 GCA_937923485.1 uncultured Saprospiraceae bacterium | reverse complement strand
ACGTGCTATTAAGGGAAATGCAGTTTCTGTCAATAAAGTGAAAGTTGCCGATCAAGATGCGATGATTACCAGTGCAGATTTTCTTGAGGGCAAGTATGTGATGCTGGAGAATGGGAAGAAGAATAAACTGATGGTGGTGGTTGGATAGCGATTTGGGATTTGAGACGTGAGACGTGAGATTTGAGATCGCTGATAGTGGCGCAAAAGAGGGATGCACGTTTAGGATGTTCGGCGAGCTAAAGCGCGCACTCATGGCAGTTGCCACAGGACCTTTGGCCCTGAATGGTTTACACGTGCTAGGGCCAAGCACTCACGGCAGTCGCCACAGGACCTTTGGCCCTGAATGGTTTACACGTGCCAGGGCCAAGGGTCCTGCGCGCGCAAAGCGCGCCGAGTAAGGGCTTTAGCCCTTCGAGAAAATATACGCCAACGACAAGCTAAACGTCTCAAGCTTCGAAATTAGCTTTCGGCCCCAGCCGAAACCCGCACCTTCCCCCAAAAATAAGCCAGCCCAAATCCCGTAATCAGATGCCAGATGCCCCACCAGGCGAGCACGATGGCCATGCCACCGTATTCTGGGAAGAAAGTGAAAACGAGGGTCATACCGAGGCCGCTGTTTTGCAAGCCAGTTTCTAGCGTGATGGTGCGGCGATTGGGTGCGCTAAGTCCAAAGATGGAAGCGATGACAAAGCCGCCAAGGAGTGCAAGTCCATTGTGCAGCGCCGTCATCCCAAAAATCAACTTGACGTACTGTCCGATCTGAGAAAGGTTTCCATAAATGGCTATGATGACGAAGGCAATAAAGATGATGGCACTTAAAATCTTAAAGGGCTTCCGGAGTTTATCCGCCCATTTAGGTCTGGCTTCATTGAGAAATACACCTATGCTCACAGGGACGAGAACAAGGAAAAACACAGTGGTCGCCATGTCCCAAAAATTGATTTGTAGACTCAGCTGACGTTGCAGCGCTTCTGGTAGCCAACCTTGCCAATAACTAAAAGCCAGAGGGGTAATGACTGCAGCTCCGAGGGTCGTTACAGCAGTTAGCATGACGGAGAGCGCGGTGTTGGCCTTGGCCAAATAAGTAGCATAGTTGCTCACCGAACCTCCAGGGCAAACCGAAAGCAGGATCATACCCAAAGCGATACTCGGTACATCTACAAACAGGTAGATGAGCACGAGCGTGATGATCGGCAAGTAGATGTACTCGCTGAATAGACCGACAATTGCAGGCTTCGGTTGACGCACCAGTTCCTTAAAATCAGCAAGCCGAATGTCCAGTGCGATACTGAACATTAATAAAGCGAGTACTCCATTCAATATGACTAGCGCATCATCACTGAATTCTATTTGTATGGCATCTATATTATCCAAGACTGTAAGGATAAGGGTAAACTTGACATCGAGCGACATATGCTAAATTAATTTAATTTGTAGTAAGAGTTGCATTTTCAACATTTTCAGCTTACGTTTATACCGAAATGAGAAACATTGCTTCATTCTGGTATTACTTTTTTAGCGCAGCCGCGTTGGGATAAGTAGTGCCGTTATTTAGCACGTATTTATAAGTCCCGACGCTAGCCGCCGGGACTTTTTTTATGTCCGGTGGTTTGAGTCGAGACGTTTTCAGGTAAGTCGATTCATGCAGATTCCAACACTTCAAAGCAGATTAAACGAAAGGCTAGCAACCGGTGTACTCATCCAAGGTGAAGCGCATTCTTTTCATCATCGCGCTGTACATACCTTGCTGAAGGATACGGCAGTTGTTCCCGTTGCTTCTTTTCCGGAGCTGACGTTACAACTAGCAGCTTCTCCGCAGCAACTCGGCCTCATGGCTATAGAGAACAGCGTGGCTGGTGCACTGCTCACCAACTATCTTTTACTCGAAGAGCAGCACCTCACGATTTTAGGAGAAACCTATTTACGCATCTCGCACTGCGTCATGGGTCCTCCCGGTAGCACGATCGAAGAACTTAAAACCATTGAAAGCCATCCCATGGCCTTGGCCCAGTGTCGTGGTTTCTTTAGACAACATACGGCTATTCGACCTGTAGAAGCCTTTGATACTGCTGGTTCTGCGAGAATCGTCGCTGAGGCCAGTCAATCGCATCGAGCAGCCATTGCGCCTGCGTGGTGTGCTCCTGCGTACGGCTTGGAAGTTTTGGCGAAAGCTGTAGAAGACAATCCACATAACTGGACCCGCTTCGTCCTCCTAGCTCACGCAGATTCACCTCCCGGAGGCACTAAAACGAGCATCGCTTTCTCCGTTATGCACCGTGCGGGTAGCCTGGCAAATATGCTGGGCGTTTTAGCAGATGAAGGTGTTTCACTTACCAAAATTCAATCCTTGCCACTCGTTGGCGAACCTTGGCAGTATCGCTTCTTCGTGGATTTCGTACATCCGTACTGCGATGCTCCGACAACGCTCTTGAAAAAGCTCGCTGCACATACCAAAGACCTTATCCACCTCGGAACTTACGACGAGGGACAACACCATGAGCCATGATTTCAACGCAAATAAAATTTCAAAAGGCAGCTAGACTAGGTGGAGTCACGGAATACTATTTCTCGAGAAAGTTGAGAGAAATAGGAGCGCGGTCTGCGCAAGGTGAGGACATCATAAATCTCGGTATTGGTAATCCTGATTTGCCTCCACCGCCAGCGGTTTTGGATGCTTTACAGACTGATCTGACCCAACCGATGTCGCACGGCTATCAGAGCTACCGCGGTACTCCTGAACTGCGTCAAAGCCTCCTTCAATGGTATAAATCAGCTTATGATATTGAGTTGGACGATGACGAAATATTGCCACTCGCCGGCAGTAAAGAGGGAATCGTGCACATCGCCTTGGCCTATTTACAAGCAGGGACGGCGATTCTATTTCCGAACCCCGGCTATCCAGCTTATGCTGCGGCTTCAAAGCTTGCGCAGGCGATAGCGCTACCCTACCCGATGCCCGCTGCTGGGGAGTCTGTGGAGGCATGGATCGCTCGTCTTTCCGAAGTAGTTAGCGGACACGACGTCAAGTTGCTGTTCGTCAATACGCCGCATATGCCAACAGGACAGGTTTTGAATACCGAGCAGTTAATGGAGCTTTTAGCTTTCGCCAAAACCCATAACATCCTCATTGTAAGCGATAATGCATACGGTTATTATCATCCTGACGGTCCGCAAAGTTTACTTCAACTTCCTGGTGCACGCGCACAGGTTGTTGAATTGAATAGCCTTTCGAAATCGCACCACATGGCGGGATGGAGATTGGGCGTTTTGGCTGGGAGAGCAGATGTAATAGACGCTGCACTTCAAGTGAAAAGTAACTTGGACAGTGGTCAATATCGTCCACTACAGCGCGGAGCTTCAGCTGCACTTGCCACTCCATATAGCTGGCACAAAGAACAGCGTCAAGAATTGCTAGAGCGAAGAAAAACTGGCGTTCAGCTGCTTGAAGCTATCGGGTGCAAAGTCCCAGATGACCAGTATGGATTATTCGTTTGGGCGCACATTCCAGCTGGTGTAAACAAGAGCGAAAAATTCTGTGATGCCTTACTCGACGAGACGGGCGTTTTTATTCCTCCAGGAACCGTCTTCGGTGATGCCGGCGAGGGCTATGTTCGGCTTTCGCTTTGCTCGCCAAAACCTGTTTTAGCGAAAGCGCTGAAACGTTGTATTTCTTCAACGCTCGCGGTATGAACATTGGAATAGTTGGAACGGGTTTGATCGGAGGATCGTTTGCGCTTGCTGTAAAAGAGCTTGGGCATTCCGTATGTGGATACGATGCTTCGACTTCTCATCTCGACCGCGCGGTGGCACTCAAGCTTGTTGAAGCAGTAGATAGCCTCGAAGACCTTGCTTCAAGCTGTGATCTGATAGCGGTTTGTGTCCCTGTCGATGTGGTCGCAGACGTTTGCGATCAATTATTAAGTACTGGTAGCTCTGCAACGATTATGGAGCTGAGTAGTACAAAAGAGGTTTTGGCTAAAGCACTAAAAAACCACCCAAATCGAAACCAACTGGTGCTCACTCACCCGATGGCTGGTACCGAATTTAGCGGACCAGATGCTGCGGTTGAGGGTCTTTTCAAAGGCAAGACAACGGTACTCTGCGACCTTCATGATAGTGCTTCTAGTCACGTGCAGCGAGTCAGAAAAATCTACGAAGACATCGGCATGCGCTGTGTCGAACTCGCCTCAGAACCACATGATGTACACGTAGCTTATGTAAGTCACATTAGCCACATATCGAGCTTCGCACTTTCCCTTACTGTTTTAGAAAAGGAAAAAGACGAAGCACAAATCTTCAATCTCGCTTCAGGTGGATTCGCCAGTACGGCGAGGCTCGCAAAGAGTAATCCTGATACCTGGAGTCCAATTTTTGCGCAGAACCGAGACCATGTCTTGGATGTATTGGATGAGTACATTAATGTGCTTGCTTCTTTCCGAACTGCGCTTATCAAAAACAACTTTGACGAAGTTCACGCCTTAATGTCTCGTGCAAACGCGATTGGGCCGATGCTCCCATAACCCTTACTCATGATCTCATTTACTGAAAAACGCCCCTTCGTCATTGCTGGACCTTGCAGCGCCGAAACTGAGGAGCAGGTACTAGCCACAGCACGTGCACTTGCGGCTCAAGGCAAAACTGACCTCTTTAGAGCTGGAATTTGGAAGCCACGAACCCGTCCAAATTCCTTCGAGGGTGTCGGCACGGAAGGTCTAGGCTGGTTACGGAAAGTCAAAGCTGAAACTGGTCTCAGAACCACTACGGAAGTCGCTAATAAATTGCACGTCTATGAGGCGTTGAAGTATGGCGTCGATGTGCTTTGGATTGGTGCTCGAACGACTGTAAACCCATTCAGTGTGCAAGAGATTGCAGACGCTCTAGAGGGTGTGGATATACCTGTCATCGTGAAGAATCCGATCAATCCAGACATCGGGCTGTGGCGAGGAGCCGTTGAGCGCCTTCAAAAAGCAGGCATCTCTCGCCTAGCAGGATTGCACCGAGGTTTTAGCAGCTTTGGTGATAGCGACTACCGCAACCCACCACGCTGGCAAATGGCGATCGAGTTTAAGCGCATGATGCCCGACCTTCCTCTGTTTGTGGACCCTAGTCACATTTGCGGACGCAGAGATACCCTTGCAGCGGTTGCGCAACAAGCCTTGGACCTGAATTATGATGGAATGATGCTTGAAGTGCATCCGAATCCGGATGAAGCTTGGAGCGATGCGAAACAGCAGATCACACCTTCACAATTTGGGGCGCTCGTTGATGGCCTCAAGCTTCCTAAGATATCATCGAATGATCCAGATTTCTTGGCGAGCCTAAGCGGCTTGCGTCAACAAATCGATGAAATAGATGAAGAAGTGTTAAACCTTCTTTGTGAACGAATGAAGCTCGCAGAATCCATTGGCGTTTACAAGCGCAACAACAACATTGCAATTCTTCAACCTTCTCGTTGGAATAGCCTGTTAGAGGATGCTAAAAAGCGAGGCGAATCCCGAAATCTTTCCACAGAATTTGTCACAGCTTTGCTTCAGGCGGTTCATCAAGAAAGTATCAACAAGCAGGAGAATATCATCCGGAAGTAAATAAAATACTGCTGAACAGATTGCTACACATACAACATTAATTTGATGTGTAATTTTGCAATAGATTTTACCTCAATCTGCTTTTACCCAGTTTGATGTATTCCTAAATTTTGCTTTGTCCAGTTATAAAGATTGCGCTAGATTGTCGGTTCCTTAGGCTTGGAAGTCAAGTACTTATCCAATCGCATTAACTGTATTGCGTTGTTGATAAGTACTTGTCAACCAGTTGTGACCAATCTCTTTCTACACGTCAATACTATGCAGGCTAAGCCGTAAGGCGACGCTAGGAATAGCACCTGTAAACAAAAACTACAAAGAGCAAAGAAATGTTCATCCTCTACATCTTACTTGGAGCTTTCGCAATTGGAGCAGGTGCTGTCGCTAGTGCCAATTTTAGTGAAAACTCTAGCAGAAGACGCTAATTCAAGTCTGTTTAAAACTTCTACTACGTCCATGCGAGTTGACGCACTCTACTCGTCGGGCGTCATGCTTTCATCAAGTATGAATTTTCGTTTAGAAACGTATTAAGTCTGAGGGCGTGTGTCGTTTGCGTAAAATATCAGTCACGGATTACTGATGATTACTGCATTAGAATTAGCTTGCTTTCGTGCCCACGATTTTTTCACGCGATATTAGTATTAGCAGGTTATTGCTTTTCGCAATATTTGTTGCCATTTCTCTTCTAGCTCACTCTACCCCATTGAGCCTCGGTGCTTCACATTTGGGAAAAATTGAAGAGACTTCCTTAAGCTCTGATCATGTCGGGGAAGCGAAAAAAGCCCTCCTGTCAGGTCTTTCCGTAGATCATGGGCTAAGTATTTCCAGACCGCTGCAGCCCTTACGCATACCCTTTAGATATGTGAATGGATTCCTGATTGTTGACGTCATCATCAATGATGTACTACCTCTTAGTTTTCTATTTGACACAGGATCTAAACATACAATTCTGACTGAAACAGAGATGATTCCTCTATTGGGTCAAGCACCCCAAGAAGAAATTCTAATCCTAGGTTCAGACCTTAAATCTCCTATCACAGGAAGGATAATGAGGGGAACTTCTCTGCTTGCGGGTAATGTAGATCTTGAAAATCAGAGTCTCATTGTCCTTTATGGAGAGTTAATGGACTTCAAAGAATTAACTGGAGAGGACGTGCATGGCATACTAGGAATAGGTTCGTTTGGGGCCTACGCGCTTGAAGTAGATTATAATAGGCAACAAATTCGTTTGATGAAACCCTCATCGATAAAAATCCATAAAAACACAACCGTACTTCCAATTCGCGTAGAAAAGTCCAAAGCTTACCTCGATGTTGAGGCAAATATTCATCCAGGCAGAACGCAGAATCTATCACTTCTCATTGATACGGGTGCGTCTTTGTCTCTTCTTGTTACTTCGTCAGCGTCAGACTCAACACTGTTTCCTCCTAAACTTGTTACGGGAACCTTTGGATATGGCTTGGGAGGCTACTTACTCGGTTACGTAGGAAGAAGCGACGTTATTAATTTAGGTCCCTATGAGTTACCCAACATTATCACCCATTTCCAAATCGTAACCGACGATAGTACTTTTAAAAATTTGCCTTTTCGTGAAGGGATTATTGGAAATGGTGTACTTGAGAGGTACACATTTACCATCTTGTTTAACAAACGGGAACTTCATCTCCGTCCTACAAAAAAGACCAAAAAGCGGCCACCATATGATCGCTCTGGGATGAGCCTCGTTAGGGATGGAGAAAACCTTGATCGATTCCGTGTTCAGCATATCGTCGACGGTTCGCCAGCTTATCGAGCTGACATTCGTGTAGGCGATGAAATCCTCTTTTTTCGAGGGGTACCCGTGTCATTTAGAAGTCTGACTCAGACAGAGAAAGTCTTACGGGGTCGTGAAGGGAAAAAAATCAAAGTCAGCATCAAAAGAAATGAAGAGGTAATTAAGAAGGAATTTACACTCGAAAAGATCATCTAAGTTATTGGTTTACAGTACCTTTAATCATCTCCTTGCTACAACGCTCAACTGCCGCACAAGCGCAACATGCATTTACGTTTATAGCTAAAATAGCATTCATGCATTGCTACAGGACTGACCTTACCAAAACACTAGGCTTATTCACCTAAAAATCCTATCTTTGCGGCCGTTTAAAAATAACAATTCACATGTTTGCAATCGTTACCATCGCTGGTCAGCAATTTAAAGTGACGGAAGGCCAACGCCTTTTCGTACACCAGCTCGATGCCGAAGCAGGATCTAAAGTCACTTTTGACCAGGTCCACCTTCTCGCCCCGGAAAGCGGCGAACCGACAATCGGAGCTCCTACAGTTAAAGGTGCATCTATTAGCGCAACGGTCGAAGACCACGTTCGCGGTGATAAGGTCATCATCTTTAAGAAGAAGCGCCGTAAAGGTTACCGTCGTAAGAACGGACACCGTCAATCATTTTCCCGTATCACGATCGATTCGATCGCGAGCTAAACCCCATTTCTAACTCTCATAATTTTCTGAATCATGGCTCACAAGAAAGGTGTAGGTTCTACTGATAACGGACGTGATAGCAATCCTAAATACCTCGGTGTGAAACTCTTCGGAGGTCAGACCGCTACTGCTGGTAATATTATCGTTCGCCAACGCGGAACGAAATTCCACGCCGGAGACAACGTATACATGGGACGTGACCACACGCTCCACGCAAAAGTTGATGGTACTGTTGTATTCCGTAATCGTCGCGACGATCGCACATACATAAGCATCAAGCCAACGGATGAGGCACTCGCTGCTAGCGTGCGTCCAATTCTTGGAACAAAAGAAGCACGCGATACTTTCGCCATTGGTGCTCCAAAGGCTAAGAAAGCTGCTCCAGCAAAAGCTAAGAAAGCTGCTCC
>CALDUE010000027.1 GCA_937923485.1 uncultured Saprospiraceae bacterium | reverse complement strand
TCTACACATTGTACTACAGGTTGGTCTGGTTTGGTGCATACGCCAAGCACCTCGCTTTCTATCCAGAGGCCGGTCCCGTTGCTGCTTTTGCCGAGGAATTGAAACCGTACAAGACGGGAAAAGGGACCGTCCAATTTCCATACACAGAGGATCTTCCGTTGGACCTCTTAGGAAGAATGGTCAAGTTCAAAGCGGAGGAAAATGTGGCGCGCGCTCGCAAGGAGGGGAAAATCTAATGCCGCAAGTCTTCGCAGCGAACAAGAGAACGTAGAACTTCCCATAAAAAAAGAGGCTACACGCGCATCAAGCACGTGTAGCCTCTTGTAAGTTTAGGGTTTAGCTGCGGGACGCTTGCATTTGATAGCATCTCACTCGCGAGACTTAGGCATCTCAGATCCCTAGTCCCCTTACTCCTTCACCACATTCCGCACAGCAACTTGATCGCCTCGGCGAATCACGATTGTATACGTACCTGCCGGTAGCGTATTAAGGGCAAACGAAACATTGAATGCTTGGGCATCTCCTTGCGTCGTTTCAATTAGCTGTCCAGTCATTGAGTAAAGCGACACACTTGTGCGATCACTATTCGGCTGCTCAATCTTAACCTGCACGAAGTCTTTCGCCGGGTTAGGGAATACATCTATGCGCGTATCTGCATCAAACTCTTGTGTACTTGAAGGCATTTCTCGCGTCACAGAAATGAAGCTGCCTGAAATCGCTTCACATGGATCATCCGTCAAAGAGCTGAGCGGTTGACCGACAACGGGCATTGGAAGATCGGTAGCGCTGTAACCGTAAATACGGCATGTACCTACACCTGCACCATTCACATCGATGGTAGAAGAAGTTGCTGAGTTAACTGCCCCAAGAATCATGTCTTGGTCGTTTGTGATCACGTAGATGAAATCTAAACGATCTGACGCCGTCGTATGCTGCACATCGAACGTTCCAACTCCTAGAACTATGGTGGTATCTGTTGCACCACTTAGCAGTGTAACCGCCCCTCCGTCTGGTGCTTGGCGATAAACAGTGATCGGATTCGAAAGTCCGAACGTCCCCGTGAAATCAGCAATGTTGTTACCAACGGCCGCACCCATGAAGTCTATCTCAGAAGCCACGTGATAAATCTGACAAGTACCAACACCTGCGCCTTCTAAATCAAAAGGTCCATTACCTGGAGGCAAGGCAAGAATTTCACCAGCATCATCTGTTATTACAAAGCTGAAGTTTGTACCCGTTGCATTGCCAGCGAGGACTACCTCAATTGGACTTGCTACACCGTCAATACAAATAAGTGTATCCGTACCACCACTCACTAAAGAAATGTCACCACCTACAGATGGAATATTTGGAAGTAGCGTAAGCGTAAGCGAGTCGCGCGAACTAAAAAGCGAAACAGCGCCGTCTGAAATAGCTAAACGCTGATAAATTGTACGCGGAGTAAGGAATACAAATCCAGTGTCAATAGCTGCTTGATAGATTTCTGCAGCATTGAATTGTCCAGGCTCAATGTCGAGCACTTTCTTAGAGTAAAAGACTCCAGAGAAGTCAAATGTGGTAGAAAGCTGATAGTTGTACACGAGCAGGTCTCCATCAGGATCAGTAATGTTCATTGCAGTTACATCGAGGGTCATCGATGCATCATCTTCAAGTACGATCGTGTCACCAACCGTTGGAGAGAAAATGTTATTTCCTCCAACAGGGAAATTATTGTCATCACGCAAGAGCTGACTACGCAGCTCACCCGTTGGGTGACGCAGTGTATGTAGGTTCACGTAAATCTGACCTGATAAGAGGCTGTCTCTCAAGCCATCACTTATTGTGAACCTGTTGTCGTCTGTAGGGAAACTTCCACTTCGTAAACTAGCATCTACGCGTGGGTTAAGAACCAGAGCGATAGGCCCGTTTTCAATAGCTGTACCGTAGTGCAAGTGTGTACCAATAGAAGGATCGTAATCACTAATCAAGTCGAAGAAACCGCCCGATAGGGTAAGTACGTTATCTGTCAATTCAAATTGCCAGTTGCCACGGCCAAAGGTGAAAGCTGATTCCACTTCATTAAAGCCAGACATATCTGCTCCCAAGTAAGTCTGTGCAAGCGGCAACAATTGCCCACGAAGCTCACCTTCGCGGAAATTCTGACTGTGCACGTTTACGTATAACTCACGGTCAAATAACTCGTCTTCGCGATCGCTCACATCAAAGGTGTTGAGGCTAGGATTGAAAACTGCATTGCGACCCGTTGCATCAAGCGTTGGAGTAATGATGTACTCAATCGGCCCAGTCAATCCAGATGTACCAACGTGAATGTGAACACCTCCGCTAATGTCAGTTGCCAAATCAGAAGAAAGGTTAGTAAAACTTCCACTGACGCGCATCATGTTGTTCTCGTCCAAGCTCAAGTGAATGCGACCTGTAGAGTTGACATTAACGGCAGGTAATTCCTGTTGGCCAGTAAGCTGACCTCTAAAGGTCGCAACGTTTAGGCGGCTGATTTGGCCTCGGATTTCACCTCCACGGAAAGCTCCTGAGTGGACGTTTAGATAGAGGCTATCGTTCATCAATGCATTCAACTGATCAGCATCGAGTGTGAATGTGTTATTGCTTGCTTCAATGGCTGCACCCATGCGATCAGCATCTAAGGTGAGGTTGATAGGAATAGTGACCGGTCCAGATTGTCCCGCATATCCAAAGTGAAGGTGAGCACCACCAGCAAGGTCGGTTGCTACAGTATCGCTTAGGTTTTCGAAAGACCCAGTTACGGTCAGGATGTTGTTGTCGAGCGTGAAGAGTACGTTTCCATCACCTCGTGATACGATTGAAGGTACCTGGCTAGATCCAAGTAAAGTCGCTTGGTAATACTCCGCAGCTGATGGGAGTACTTGCCCACGAATCTCTCCAGAAGGTTGTCCAAGCGTATGAATATTAATATACAGTGCATTCGCTTCAAGACTTGCTAGCTGACTAGCATCTAGTGTAAAGGTATTGTCGGCAGCGGCAAAAGAGCCCCCGCGCAAATCACCATCAACGTCAGTAGTCAGCAGAAAAGTAATCGGACCGTTTTTGCCTGCAATAGCAGTGTGAACATGTGCACCACCAGCGATAGAGGCATCAAAATCATCATCAAGTTGACTGAAGTCTCCTTCAAAACTCAACAGATTGCCACGTAGTGTCGCCGTAACCAATCCACGTCCTGCAGTTAGTACGCTTGGATTCTCTTGAAGTCCGCCAAGTCTCGCAGTAAAGATTCCATCGACAGGAGCCGATACTCTCGTTACTACAATAGGGTTCGAGAGGTCAAACAATCCACTCAAGTCATCGATATTGCTACCCATCATGAGGCCCATAATGCCAGGCTCATAAGAGAGGTAGTAGATGTCACATACCCCAGCTCCTGCACCTTCTAAGTCAAAAGGACCGTTGGTTGGAGGAATAGCGAGGATATTTCCTGACGCCGCATCAGTGATAACAAAAGTCATCTCAGTACCCACAGCCATTCCGTCTCTTACAGGTAAGATAAGGTCAGGCAAACCGTCAATAGTGACTGTTGTGTCAACAGCTCCGCTACGTAGTGCAATGCTTCCGCCTTCAGGGGTGAGGACTCTCGTTACTACGATAGGGTTTGAGAGGTCAAACAATCCACTCAAGTCATCGATATTGTTGCCCGCAGCAAGACCCATAATACCAGGCTCATAAGCGAGGTAGTAAACATCACAAACCCCAACTCCTGCACCTTCTAAATCAAAAGGACCGTTGTTCATCGGAATAGCGAGAATATTTCCTGTTGCTGCATCTGTGATAACGAAGGTTCTTTCAGTTCCTACCGCTGTTCCGTCAAGAACAGGAAGGATAAGGTCTGGCAAACCATCAATAGTAACCGTTGTATCAACCGCTCCGCTGCGAAGTGCGATACTTCCACCATCAAGAGTAGCAACTCGTGTTACAGCAATTGGATTTGAGAGGTCGAATAGTCCACTCAAGTTGTTGATGTCGCTTCCCGTCGCGAGTCCAGTGATTCCAGGCTCATAAGCGAGGTAGTAAACATCACAAACACCTGCTCCCGCAGGATCAAGGTCAAAGGGTCCGTTGGTTGGAGGAATAGCGAGTATTGTTCCTGTTGCTGCGTCAGTAATTACGAAGGTCATCTCAGTACCTACGGCCGTTCCATCAAGGACAGGAAGGATAAGGTCAGGCGTTCCATCAACAGTTACCGTTGTATCAACCGCTCCGCTGCGTAGCGCAATGCTACCACCATCAGGAGAAGCAACTCGTGTAACGGCGATTGGATTCGAGAGGTCGAAGAGTCCGCTCAGGTTGTTGATGTCGCTTCCTGTAGCGAGGCCCATGATTCCAGGCTCGTACGCGAGGTAGTAAACGTCGCAAACACCAAGTCCAGCTGGGTCAAGATCAAAGGGTCCGTTGGTTGGAGGAATAGCGAGTATTGTTGCTGTTGCAGCGTCAGTGATTACGAAGGTCATCTCAGTACCTACGGCCGTTCCGTCAAGAACAGGAAGGATAAGGTCTGGCGTTCCGTCAACAGTTACCGTTGTATCGACAGCTCCACTGCGTAGCGCAATGCTACCGCCGTCAGGAGTGTTGACTCTTGTTACACTTATTGAATTCGAGAGGTCGAAAGTTCCGCTTAGGCCCATGAGAGGACTGCCTACAGCGAGGCCCATAATTCCAGGCTCGTAAGCGAGGTACCACACACCGCACACACCTGTTCCAGCCGGATCAAGGTCGAAGGGTCCGTTAGTCGGAGGAATAGCAAGGATGTTTCCTGTTGCTGCGTCCGTGATGACGAAGGTCAGTTCAGTTCCCATAGCCGTTCCGTCAAGAACAGGCACAATGAGGTCTGGCATTCCATCAATAATGACGGTTGTGTCCACGGCTCCACTGCGCAGGGCGATGCTTCCGCCGTCCACCTGGGCGAAACTAAATTGAGTAAATAGAACCAGTGCAACCAGCGCAAGCAGTCGGCTGATTGTTTTCGGGGGGTAGAATTGGGTCATTGGGTTGGGGGGTAAATGATATCTGCTTTCGCCAAAACCTAGCCTTTCGAGTAGCCGAAGTATTGATAAGGCAGATTTACTGAGATTTTTCGAGTGGCAAATGTAGGCCGTTCTTAAATACGATGATTGTATCTTATATACTTTACTAAAAATTAGACATTTGAGTGTTTTTGAAGGCCGTTTTTTTTTAAGATCCTTTGTGACTAGGAGAGCACAGGCCCGTCTAGACGTTGAAACATTTTAAAATCAACTAATACATGGATTTCGACTTCAACACGCTCATTCCGACAATAATGCTTTACCTCCCCAAGGTGATCGGCGCGATTCTCGTCATCATTATCGGCTTCTGGCTTGCAGGGAAGATCAGCAAAATGGTAGGCAAAGCCCTAAAAAAAAGGGGTACCGATGAGTCGGTTATTCCATTTCTAGAATCGTTACTAAGTGTAGGCATCAAAGTGATGGTGCTCCTCAGTGCAGCTGGGATGTTTGGTTTCGAAACGACTAGCTTCATCGCCATCTTCGGTGCGCTGACCTTCGCAATAGGTATGGCCTTGCAGGGCAGCCTTGGTCACTTCGCTAGTGGCGTTTTACTGCTCACCTTCAAACCATATAAGGTCGGGGACTTGGTTACCATAGGTGGTGGCAAATCAGGTGTTGTAGAGAGTATTCAGATCTTCAATACCATTCTAGTGACGCTCGACAATCATACCATCATCGTTCCTAACGGAATGGTTACCACCAACGTGATTGAAAACATCTCTGGAAAAGGAACCGTGGGTGTACCTCTCGCCTATGGTATTGGCTACGGAGATGACATTGACGCTGCGCGTGCTGCTATTTTGAAAGTTATTGCTTCATGCCCAACCATCTTGAAAGACCCTAAGCCTGGCGTTGTGGTAAGCGAGCATGGCGACTCAGCAGTCATGCTGGCGACACGTCCATTCTGTAAAAGTGAAGACTACTGGGATACATACTTCTACATGCAAGAAAACGTGAAGAAGGAACTCGACGCCCAAGGCATCAGTATTCCATTCCCACAGCAAGACGTGCATATGCACAGCGTCAACTAATTCTAGCTCTCTTCAGACGCACCGCCTATTCTATGATAGGCATTTAATGTCCCCGCTTTCGCTAAAACCTAGGTTTTGGCGAAAGCCGGGACATTTTAATTTTACTTCGGACCTATTAATTCGTCTATAGCTCTGGGTGGGTGAACCAATGATCACACGCGCTGTTCGTCAAGGGTAGGTTAAGGATATTTACACCTACAATTCTTAGCTCGAAAACCAAATATCTTATGGCCCAACTTCGACCACTTCTGCGTTTCGGGTTCCTACTTTTTGTACTGAGTGTCGCTCTGAGCTCTACTAGCCACGCGCAATCAATCACCTTATCGGGCTTGGTCGTAGAGGAGGGTAGTCAACAACCCGTAGAATTCGCTACGGTCAAGGCCACAGATAAGGACAGTAAAGTACTCATCACGGGTACCACCACCGATTTTGATGGTCGTTTCAAACTCGAAGTGCCCAGTGCAAATGTTGAGCTGGAAATCACCTTTATCGGATTCAGCCCTACGAAGCTTTCCAGTTTTAGCGAAAGCGAAAAAAGACAAGACCTTGGAAGTATCTCACTGAAGCTACAAGGAGAGCTCCTCGATGACGTCATCGTTACGGGCAAGCGCTCAACAACAGAATTCAAACTCGACCGTCGCGTTTTCAATGTCGGAGAAGATCTTAGTAGCACAGGTGCAAGCGCCCTCGAATTGCTCAATAATGTTCCATCGGTGACCGTAGATATCGAAGGAGTGGTAGCCTTAAGAGGAAGTGCCGGCGTGCAAATACTCATTGATGGCAAACCATCTGTACTTGCCAGCGAAGGCGGAGGTGCACTTGGAACCATTACCGCAGACATGATCGAAAAGGTCGAAGTAATCACAAATCCTTCTGCCAAATATGAAGCGGAAGGTTCGGCTGGCATTATCAATATCGTACTGAAAAAAGAAGAGAAAAACGGAACAAGCGGATCGATATCTCTGAACACAGGAACACCTGCCAATCATAGCTTTGGAGCGAGCATAACTCAGCGCTCTAACAAATGGAACCTCTTTGGTCAACTTGGTGGAGGAATTCGATCTCGACCGCGTATCAATAGGAACATCAACGACAACCTGATTGATGGGACAAGCATCGTATCAGACGGGGATGGAGAGAGACGAGAGAAGTTTGTCAATATAATCCTAGGTACAGATTACCGAGTCAATGACCTCAATACACTTTCGCTCTCAGGCTTCTTTGCTTATGAATGGGAAGAGAATCCCTCCATCAATACTTTCCGTGAATTTGATAACTCAGGCAGCCTTACAAACGCGTGGCAGCGAACAGAAGACACAGAGGCGGGAAATCCAAAATGGCAATACGAACTAAATTATACCAAGCAGTTTGACAAGGACGATAAGGATCACCTACTTGTGGCTTCTTTCCTTGGCAATGCCTTTAAGAAAGATCAGAGTTCTACTTTCACTACAGTCACTACTGAGGGGGCAGCGCGCTTTGGAGATCAAAATACGGCTACCGATTTTGGTGAGGTTGTTTATACTGCAAAATTAGACTACACTCGCCCGATCAATGAAGAAGTGACGCTCGAGACTGGAGCGCAGTACATCAATAACGACATCGGAAACGACTTTACGACAAGTACCCGTGTCGGGAATGAATTTATCATCGATCCTAATTTTAGCAACGATTTTGAATTTGATCAAGGGGTGTTGGGAGTGTATGCTACAGGATCATACGAAGACGAAAAGTGGGGCGTGAAAGCTGGACTTCGTTACGAAAATACGGATGTAGAAACCTTTCTTCGCAATACGAACGAGCGAAATCCACAGAACTACGCCAACTTGTTTCCAAGTCTGGCTGCTTCTTATAAGTTAAATGAAATTACTTCTTTTCAAGCAAGTTATTCTAAGCGAATCTTCCGTCCGCGTTTATGGGATTTAAACCCATTTTTTAACATTGCAAATAACTTCAACATTCGCACGGGTAATCCACTATTAGGACCAGAATTTACAGACTCCTACGAAGTGACTGGAATTGTCATCTTCGATAAAGTTAGCATGAATACTAGTGTTTACCACCGTTTCACCACCGATGTTGTTGAGCGAATCACCACCAAGGAGGGTGACGTCAACATCAGTACACCGATGAATCTAGGAACTACTGGAGCAACTGGAGTAGAATTCAATGCGAAGTACACACCTGCCAAGTGGTTGCAACTGAGCACCGATTTAAATTATAATTATTTTAATCGAAAAGCCACTTTCGACGGGGAAAATCTTGACTTTAATGCAGATCAAATAACAGGACGCCTGGTGGCTAAAGTTGAACTTCCTGAAGATATAGATTTAGAAATCTCAGGAAATGGAGAATCTGCAATTCGAACGATTCAAGGAAGAAGGCAAGGGTTCTCTTTTGCAGACATCGGTATACGCAAGAAAGTGATGAATGGACGTGTGATTGTCAGTGCTGGCATACGAGATGTATTCGCAAGTCGACGCTTTAGAAGGGAAGTTTCTGAGCCAACATTTTTCAACTTCACTGAAAGTTTTAGAGGCAGATTCTACACCCTCGGCGTTAGCTATGGCTTCGGAAAAGGAGAAGCTATGGAGTTTACAGGCGGAAGGCGTAGATAATATATAGAGAGTACGATTCTTTCGAATATGTGACCGATTTTGAACTGTTGCGTCTGAAATGCAACAAAACAAAAAAAACGTACACATGGATTTCAATTTCGACTTATCAAGCATGACAGAAGCAGTTTTGCTTTATCTCCCGAAAGTTATTGGTGCGATTCTCGTCATCATCATCGGTTTCTGGCTAGCTGGCAAGATCAGTAAAATGATTGGGAATAGCCTCAAGAAGAGTGGGACAGACGCTACGGTAGTTCCTTTCATTCAATCCCTACTTAGTGCAGCCATCAAAGTGATGGTCCTCATCAGTGCGGCAGGAATGTTCGGTGTAGAGACAACGAGTTTCATTGCCATCTTCGGTGCATTGACATTTGCGATCGGCATGGCACTTCAGGGCAGCCTCGCTCACTTCGCGAGTGGTGTTCTACTGCTTACATTCAAACCTTACAAAGTTGGTGACCTTGTCACTATTGGCGGTGGACAGACAGGACATGTACAAGGGATTCAGATCTTTAATACTATCCTTAAGACACTCGACAATCATAAAGTAGTCGTTCCAAATGGTACAGTTACAAGCAATGTGATTACCAATATTTCTGGTCAAGAAACTGTAGGTGTTCCATTGAACTTCAACATTAGCTACAACCAAGATATTGATGCAGCTAAGAGCGCTATCCTTGCTGCGGCAGATTCTTGCCCATATGTTCTTAAGGATCCTCAAACAGCTGTATTCGTTAGCGGACACGGTGAGTCAGCGGTAGAATTAGCTACACGTCCATTCTGCAAGAGTGAGCACTACTGGGATGCATTCTTCTATATGAACGAGCACGTAAAGCGCGAGTTCGACAAGGCTGGCATCAAGGCTCCAATGACGAAGCGCGAAGTACACATGATTCCTTCAGCGAGCTAAATATATTAATCAGCGTTTTTCTAGGATTCTCTATTCGAGTTCTTAGACAGACTCCACTAGCCCCGTTAACCTTAGTTGGTTGATGGGGCTTCTTTTATTTGTTCCCCTTGATCAACGCAATCCAAATTTCCATCCCTTCTCAAGTAACTTCATGTGCTCAGTTGTTAGCTCCCCTGGACCGCTGAGTCGAAGGCTGTTACGGTGTTTGGTGTTGCCTTTCATCCATGGTGCAGATTTGAAGAGTAATGGACTTTGCAGCAACTCATCGGTGTAGAAACTTACGTCGAGTTGCTTTGACATCGGTCGCACAATGAGCCATGCGCGTTTGCTCGTGAAGACCACGGCCTTTTTAGCCGCTCCAACTTCCTGCGGTTCCCATTCCATCACAGCCAAGAGCAAATCATCAAAAGCATGGACAACATTGTCGGCTTTGCCTGCGAAGATGTCGTCGATGGTCGTCGTGACGCAGTAGTGCGACTGATTGGTTGATAGAAACGAGCGCTTGCAGGTTGGACACTTCCACATGCTTGTAAAGGTAGAGCCAGAGCACGCTTTTACTCCTGCTGCTGGTAGCCCATTGTACTTGCGTCGTAGCCAGTAGGGTAGTTATCCGATGAGATCGAGATTTTACGGCTCTCATCCATTGCAAAGCTGATCGTACCTGTGACGTTATTTTCGCCTGATGGTACGGACTGATCGCTTAGGCAATGTTTTACGAGCCAAGTAGATCTAACATCAGACCTCACCGGAGTTGGCTCTTCAATGAAAATGGACTGGTGTACGGTCACACCGCTGAGGTTTGTGCTGTCTGCAGGAGTTTGGACATCTACGGCGATGCCGTTGGAGTAGAAGGTCGCATTCGTGATCTCAGCGTCAGAAGACTCCTTGACATTTATTGCCACACTACAGTTGACGAACAAGTTGTTGTGGACCATCAGTTGTTTTGAGCTACCAAAATTCTCACTGCCAAGTTCTAAGGCTCGGTCATGTATATCGTAAAATTCATTATTGACTATTGTTGTTCCGATACAGGAATTTTGATCTACGGCATCATCAGCACAATCAATAAAAACATTGTCTGAAACTATACCATCATTCGAATCAATATATTCTATCGCATCAGGGACTTGCTCGAATCTGCATCTGCGCACTATAGGTGCATGCATGTTGTGTGCTAAAATTCCCTCGCCTCGGTTGTTACCGTAAGCCATACAATCTTCCATCGTCAAGCGGCTGTACCACAGACGTAAGAGTGCACTGTCCCAAGCGAGTTGCTTTGTATTGTAAAAAGTGACGTATTGAAGGTGATTGTCGTCCGCTACCGATCGTATAAGACCATTTCTAACTACCGCATGTTGTAGTTCGAATACATCGGAATTCCAAAGAACGCGCAAGATCAAGTGGTCGGGAGCGTCAGGATCTCCAATAAATTCGATAGGATCATCTTCTTCACCAATGGCGATTAGATCACCATCGACGACGAGCATCCCTTTCGGACCAAAAGTTATGCGAGTGCCTGGCATAATGGTCACCATGATATCTTCACCCGTAAAGACCGTATCTGTTATCATCACATCGCCGCTATACACGACACCGGTCATGGGTTCAGGTTCAGGTATAGGGTCATCTTCAATTCCCACCGGCTGGCACGCCTGAAAGCTCAGGCCAGTTCCGATCAAGATTAAGAAGAGAAGTCTTAGCTGCATCTTTTCAGTATTCTGAAACCTGTGATGAAAATAGTGATTTTATCACTCTAATGTACGATCGAGGCCTAATTGAGCTGCTCTTTCGATAAAGATGTCGGAGGTGGTACGTAAACCCAGCTTATGCTGGAGGATATGAAGCGAACTCGATGGAACCTAAACAAGGTAAGCCCGCAGGGGGGGCATCCTTAATTAACCAAATAAACACAGGTGCCCGTGAGCAAAGTTTTCCGCAGATCTAGTACCGCTGGGATGACCGCAGTTTTTCTCGTTCGCGCATGTGTTTGCAGCTATTTCTAGCTTACAGTATCAATACTAGTGCACAATCTGAGTTAAACTAAATCTTATAAAATCCGTCTAAGCACTTCAGATGACGCACTACCTCACGGCTTTAGCCTTCGCCTTTGCTACCCTTGTAGCACCAGTTTTGGCGAAAACCCAAACCCCCAACGTCCTCGTTATTGTTGCCGACGACCTAGGCGTTGATCCACTAGCAGCATACCACAATGCACGCCGAACCGCTTTCACCCCAACCCTAGATAGTCTGATCGCAGAAGGCGTTCTTTTTGAGAATAATTTTGCGCCACCTAAGTGTACCCCTTCCCGTGCCGCAATGCTGACTGGAAAGTATGGAGTGAAAAACGGGGTCTTAGGTACTCCTGGAACACTTGATACGATTCACCACACCCTTTTTCGCGAGCTAGAAAGCGCGCAACCTGGTGTCTACGTGAATGCCGTTTTTGGTAAATGGCACCTTAAATCACCGGCCGACCCAAACGATCCTGCTCGACATGGCGTCCAACACTTTGACGGCGTCACCGGCGGTGGAGTTGCAGATTATGTCAACTGGCAA
>CALDUE010000026.1 GCA_937923485.1 uncultured Saprospiraceae bacterium | reverse complement strand
GTCGCCAAGGTGCTACCCAAGTGTACATCATAACTGTTCGTTCCTAGACACTTGCGGTCGTAAGGCTCAATGACGATCTCGCCTGCTTCAATCGCAGCAAGAATCTCTTTGTCGGATAAGATCATGACGCGAAGAAACGCTTATCGAACGATAATTGACTTACTCGTTGTTCTGCCTTCTTCATCGAATACCTGAACGGCTGCCCAAGTAGTAGGAATACCTGATAAATCAATCAACTGACCGTTGCGGTAGTTGGTAGAAATGATCTGACGACCAGTCGCATCAACAAGGCTCACTTGATACTCCTGCTGATAATCATTGGTATAGATACGCAGGCCTTCTGCATTTTGGAGGTAAGTCCAATCATAGGCATCAGCAATCTGATTGGTCGATGAGATGATCTGCTGAAAATCTGCAAAAAAGCCTACAGAAGCAGTGACCGCTGGGAAAACGCATTGTCCGTGATCTAAGTCAGGACCTAGTTCAATCGCTTCCGTATCGGTAGCACCTAAGGCATTCATCGCGGCCTCTGCAAACGGACTATTCATTGGATTAACCTGATCGTCACCATCGCAGTAGTACAGGCGCGTTGGGGTCGGGTTTACGAAATCGTACGTGTCGTTGAGCGCTAAAGCAACTCGCAATGTATTATTCGGATCGGCCTGCAAACCTGCTATGTAATCATCATCAAATAGATCCACAACAATGGAGTCATTGCCTCTTGCAGCTAGGCCATCAAGCAACCGTTGATTAAGGACGGAAAGGTCTTTTGAACCTGTTTCAAATCCATCTATAAACTCCTGTATTCCTGGTGAAAATTCAGGCTTATAGATATCGTTCAGTTCATTGTAAAGGTCACCATAGACTTCTTGAAAGCTAGAAATCACGTACGGCAAAAAGGCAGGAGTGCCAAATGGTTCTGTACTCAAAGCCACTTCATTAAGCTGAACATCACTCAATGAATACGGACCGCTCATGTGCGCCGTAGCTGTAACTTCAATGTCTGGAAATTCTTCAATCAGGATTTCATGAAGCGCCATACTTGCGTGGCCGCCTTGAGAGTAGCCCGTCAAAAAGAGTTGGCTATTGATAACGTCAGCATAGGCTGGTTCGGCACTCATAGCCTCCATCATTCGCAGAGCCGCTAGGGCTTCTGTGCGTGCATGGAGGTAGGGGTGAAATCCTTCTTGATCTTCTCCCATGTTCAAAAAGTCAGGAGCAAGAACTGCATAGCCTTGTGTCGCGTATAAATATGGAAGGTCTTGACCAGGCTGGGCGGCGCTGGGTACTTCAAATTTGTTATTCGTTGTCCCGTGTTGGTAGATCAAGGTAGGGAAAAGTGCATTCGTGGTCGCAGCACTTGGAGTGACGTACAAGCCAGAAACCGTATCCTGTCTTCCACTCAGGTTGTCCATCGTGTAGGTGACGGTATAGTAGTCGATGTCGTTTTTCGCTGACAGACCAAATGCGAGCAGGGCAAAATTTGCAAATTGCGCCTGTATGGTACCTTGAAACTCAGAAGTGATGAGCGTTTGCGCAGTTGCAGGCTTGAATGATGCAAAAAGCAAACTGCCAGCAAATAGAAGTGTAAAAAGTGATTTCATTGGGTAAGGTTTGGGGACAAGTGGATTTGAATCTGTATGGACAAGGTACAACCTATTGATTGCTTCGGACATCGGCTGTTTGCCAAACGCGAACTTTACGATCGTCTCCTCCAGTAACCAGTACGTCTGCAGCTAGCCATAGACAGCAATTCACCGATGCGGGATGGCCACCATCTCTGCCTGCCCTTAAGGCTTTCGCCAAAACCAATTCCTCGCTTGAGGGTTCAGCATCCAGGTTCCAAAGACGAATTTCTCGATCGCGCCCTGCAGAAGCTAGAACGCAGTTTGGTTGGGAAGAGTTTGTTGGGTTTTGCCGAAAGGACAAAGACAAATCGTTGATGGTACTTGCATGCGCTGCTACATGACCTAATTGAGCAAATGGACTCTTCCCCGACCATGTTCTAAGTTGGCCATCTCGACCAGCGGTAAGGAAAAAATGACCAGCATCTACAATCGAGAAAACCGTCAATTCATGTGCCTGCGTGATGGTGTCGACTATGCGTAAAGACTTAGGATCGATGAGGTGAACATCGCCATTTCCAGTCCCGATAGCGAGGCATTGCGCTTCCGCCAAGAAGACTATACTTCTTAGTCGAACGGTGTCCAATTGATGGCTTTGCACCATTTCGCCAGATGCAATGTTCCATTTGGAGATTTTTCCTCCGCCACCGACGGCGTACAGATGATCTTGAAAGACGAGCATCCCAAAGAGCCCATCCTCATGATAGCGCCAGCGTTTGGGCAGTTCAGTTGGTTTATCTAGGTCAAGCCAAAACAAATCACCTGACAAGGTTCCAACGGCAAGTTGACGCGCTCCGAGCGGCTGTATACAGAATACACGATCTGGAATCTGAGCGATTACCCTACCCTCTTCTGAACGATGGGTTTGCCAATGCACAAGTAACCCATCTCCGTCGCCGCTTAAAAAACCTCCCTCCCATGCGCAAAGCGAATAGACCGCCGCCGAGTGGCCTGTCAATACAATAGGACGTTGGAAATTTATGCGAGTAGCGGACATCTACGTTGCGAACAACGGCCGCTACGAATTGGATTACTAGATCGGCAAAAAAGCGACTAGAAAATGAGCACCTTCCCTATTTCGTTACCTACTCGAAGTAGATACAAACCCTCCGGAAGGCTATTTGGTAGTTGTAGCTCTCGCTGCTGCGGACCGAATGTAGTCTGCAATACAATCCGTCCGGTGGCATCTTGCAAAAATGCTTGCCTGCTCGACTGCGTGTTTTGTGAAGAAATCGAAACAATGCCTCCACGCTTCACTGGGTTAGGACTAAATCCCAATTGGGTCAACGCAGGTAATTCCTCATTGCTCGATGGCGCTGTTTCACGACATTCAGTCGGAGGCTGAATAGTGAAACTCGACGCACAGGTCCGATCTCCATTCTGTGCTAAAGTGATGCGCAATGGCAGTCCGTTGCGTACGCTCAGCGTGTCAAAGGACAAGGATATTTCTTGATTCGAAGAGCTCAGGTAATTCAATGCTTCCATTGGATTGAACGAGTAGTTAACTTGAGATCCACTGAGTAGACCTTCATTGCTAAATCGTAGGTTCCAATACGCGAGACTATCCGCAGCACAAGCTGAAGAAATCAGGTTTGCGCTGAACGAGCAGTTTTGACTTAAATCGCCAAGTACTACGCGTGCTTCGTCGTCTTCGTGGATGCGTCCTGTGAGCCCATTCAAGGGAGTGCTATCCTCCTCTGGCATTTCACTACAGATCACTTGTCCCCAAACCATGATTGGCTGTGAGGCATCTAAAACGCGGTAGGTGATGGTGAGGGTAGCTGTTTCGCCTGGACGAACCACTGGCACCGCCCACGTATCCGTTGGATTATCAAAATCACCTACGGTTACTTCCGTCGATTGGCCATTCCCATAGCGTATTGCTGGGTCCAATGGGATATTGACTTCAACCTCGCGGAGAGATCTAGTGCCTTGATTTAAGAGTTCGACGACGACTTCTACATCATCTCCTGCGGTAAGGGAAGATGCTGTACTGCTCATGCGTAGGTCTGCATCAGGCACACTTCCAGTTGCTCTATCGCCCCGAGTCAAAGACTCATTAAAAAAGGTGACTACTCCGAGCCCGAGATCGGTGTGCAGGTAGTCATTTGCCGTACCTACGTGAGAATAGTAGCTCACGCCTTCGGCACCGTTGACAGATTGATTGAAAAATAGGTCGACCGTGTTTCCAGTAACGGTTCCACCAATGGCCCTCACATTAGGTCCTTCGAGCTGAAAGTCGATCCAAGGAACACCTGTAACGGCTAGTTGATTCGCCCCTTTCAAATCATAAAAGAGCGTGATTTTTTGTGGACCGGTAATGCGAGCACTGTCTAGGGTTGGGCTCAAGAATCCAGTCTTCGTTGCACCGTAATTTTCTACGCGCAAGAGATCGGCCATCCAATTGCCAAGTATCTGTCGCCCATTTAAATAGGGGAAGTGGCAGCTGTCGGGCAGGCCTTCTACGTTGACCGTTGAGAGCATTGTAACGTATGAGAGCTCATCGTTCATTCGACGCTGCGCTTCCATTACGTTTGGTGTTTGACCTGAACATGCGAAAGCACGAACCTGCCAGAGGTAGATATCATCGACAAGGGCTAGACTGTCCAGATAGGTATCGAACAAAGAAGTGAGTTGAGCTCGATAGTCCTTGATTGAAATACCGAAGCCATCTGCTTCTCCTTGCGACCAGAGAAAACCTTTGACCTCATCTCGTACGCCAGCTTCTCGCAATAGCTCAAAAGAAGTTTCGAAGTTTCTACTCGATGCGCCTGGCTGAAAAAAGGAGAGTGGTTTGCCACCTTCGGCAAAGTTGAAAACTGCAATGGGCAGGTCGAACTCGTTTGAAAGTGCATTGGCTGTGCGCCCCATCCACTGTCCGCAAGCTGCATCTTCGATGTTAGACCAGCCTGGATCATCTGCATCAGCTAGTGGATTGTACCCGCGCAGAAAAGGATCGCGATCTGAGCGATCTAGAATAAAACCTGCTTCGGCATTACTCTGACCATTGACGACATACACATCACCTGCGACTACAAAATCGGCAGAGGCAAGCACGGCGTTCGTAACGGTATTGCTGAGTTCGACCCTGTGATTTGTTCTCGTTACAGGCAGGTCGAGCTCAAGCAAGAAGTTCGCCTGTCCTCCAGAAAAGGATAGAACTTGTGTATCGGTATCGACGACTTGCGTCCCGACTAGCAGTTTTGCCGAAAGGCTGGTGATACCCGTATTGGAAGAAACCCTCCCTGAAATAGGAAGGTTGACAACTCGCTCATCCCCTACACGACCATAAAGCTGCCTATCTGTAGGAAACTCATCTAGACTTAGCTGCGCTGATGAAACTGAACTCAGACTGATACTGAGGGCTAGAACGCAATAAGAGATAATAGAATTTAGGCGCATAAAGGACTGAGAACGTTTGGAATGCAAATAACATACCTATAGGGATGCCACGTGTAGCCAAATCTAGGTAG
>CALDUE010000025.1 GCA_937923485.1 uncultured Saprospiraceae bacterium | reverse complement strand
AAACTCTCGGTCTGCAGGTATTGAAGGAAGGCTGTTTGCTCTTGGGCAAAAGCAATCATCGCTTCTTCGAGGACGGCCTCAGTGGTTAAATGATCGAGACTCTGCTCGATGGCTGTTACGGGTATCACGGGGCAAAGGTAGCTAGCTCCTTGTTAGGCTCACTATTGAAATGTCTTATACAGTTTTCTTATGCTTTCAAACTACTCCACTACCTCAAATCCGAAAAATCCACTACGAACTGTTCTAAAATTCCCTCTATCTAGTCCTGAACCTCTCCGTGCTTTATCCCATAAAATTTTACCCCTAAATAGCGTGTCAAGTTTCATTAGTTCAGGAACAAAATCAGAAAGGTGATCATCTCCTACTAAAGTATTAAAAATCAAAAACCCATGACCTTCGCACTGTCCTTCAAACTCGATGGGTTCTGCATAAGAACGATCACCACCAGCAGCTTCGCTTGTCGCTGTATACACATCATACCATGCTGACAGGTACTTCCCAGGTGCTGTTAAAATAACATCGGTATAAGCCAGAAAGCTATCCTGGTCTATCACAGCCCACATTCGGTGGCCTGCATTTCTGAAGTCGCTGGCACGCTCAGGCCTAAAGCGGTCTTCTATTACCACATTATTTAAGTCCTGAAGTGGAAAGAAAATATTACTAGTATTTTCTTCAAACCTCCACATAGTCTGTACAGGTCTGAAAGGGAAATCTGACATATCAAACCTCCGCTTCATATTGGAATCTCGCACCATTACACTTTCATGAAAGGAGAACCGTATGGTATCTCCTACGCGATATACCGCCTGATGAGGTGTAATTGTCAAAGGTAAAGTCATCCAATGACCAACTTTATCTGGATCCCAGGGACAGGGCTCGATTTCCTCCCGATCTTCCATGAAGAGGCCACAGGCTGAAAGTAGGACTGCGACAAATACGCAGGTGAGAGAATTGGATAAAATCTTAGAGTACATTTTCTATCGGAATAGTTTATGGACTAAATATACTCACAATATCCTTGGAATTAGAGCCTACTAAATTTCCTAGAAACTCCCCCGCAACGAAATGATAAAGTTTCTGCCTGGAGCACTTACGCCTGATGAAAAAGGACGGTAGTGGAGGTCTGCGATATTCTCTACACCACCCTGCAAGCGAAGCTTCTTATTGAGCTGTGCCTCAACATGAAAATCGACAGTTGACCAAGCGGGCGTACCCACACCAAAAATCGCCAAGTCCTCATTATCACTTGATCCTGCTGGAGCATAGTCTTCCCATGCCTTTAAGCGATTGAAGCGGTAAGTACCGCGAAGCGTATAAACCCCTAACGTATACTTTAGTACACCCTGTCCATAAACCGGTGGAATGTGCGCAAGTGGCGTTTCATTGCCTTCGGCATCAAAGGCTGTTCCTTCGGTGTAGGTGGCACGTGCAGCAAAACTTAAATTCTTGCCGTAAGTGAAATCTGCTTTGAGGCCGATGCCGCGAATTTCCCCTTCATCGGCATTGGTGTTGACCTGAACACGATACACATCATCTCCACTTACGAATGTGGTGTCACCGTTGGGTAGAGCACCGTCTGCGCGAATCACAACATCTTTAATCCTACTGTAGAAGGCCGTAGCTCCAAAACTTGCTGCAAAACCACTACTGCGAAGTCGTCCGATGTTTTGCGTAAGTGTAAGCTCTGCATTCAAAGCACGCTCGGGTGCTAAGTCAATATTAGGTACAGAAACGAATCCATTCTTGACCCGCATCTTGCCAAAGTCATCGATGTTGGCCGCGCGAAATGCAGTCGACGCAAGGACTTGAATCTTGGTTGATTCTACCGGCGCGAAGGTGAATCCTGTTGCCCATGTGACGGCTGAATTAAGGCTCGTCACTCCATCTCTTAGCTGTTGTGGCCAATCGACAGGTTCGGTCAAACGGTCATTCCCAAACACTGCACTCAAGTGAACTGCCGAGTATCGGAGACCAGCTTGCGCATTAAATTTCGAACCAGGCGCACCATACTTATAGGTCGTGTAGACTCCACCGCTCGTCAAGGTTGAACCTCCACTTGGGTAACGTGAAATTTGATCTAGCAATACAGCCTCGTCGGTCAAACGCGTCCGCCCTGCAATACTTCCCACCGTGTTGTGCTGTCCCTCAAATCCGTAGCTGAGGCGATGCGCTTGATTTTCACCGAAATATTTGTCTGCATCGAAAGTGAGGCTACTTACACCTACATCGATGAAACTGAAGTTGCGCCATAGCGCATCGAGCTTACGGTCGTAACGATCCTCGTCGAGCTTCTGGTAGGCAGCAATCCACTGCGCGCGATCGTGTAGGACAGATTTCTTAGAAGACACGAGTCGAGCCGAACCAAAAATCCGTTGTTGCGGACCGTAGTACCATTCTGCAAATTCTAGATCGCTTGGTCGATCACCATCAACTTGCGAGAGTTGATCAAAGCGAGGGACATCGCTTGAGTTTGAATATTGCGCGTTGAAGAGCAAATAGCGCTCTTTACCGATTTGCCATTTGATCTTCTGCAGCACGTCGATCTGATCGTACCCTGTACCACGTTGAATGAAGGGATCAGAATTGGCGCGAACCTCTCCTGTTTCTCCATCTGCTACGTAAAAAGGAGTCTGTCCAAAAGTGATGTACTCATGGTTGTAGTTGGTTCCTGCACGTAAATCGTCAAAGCTTGAAACGGTGATGCTGGTCTGACTCGCCCACTTCTTGCTTGCTATGTTGTAATCGACGTGTGCCGTCTTTTCGAGGTTAGCACTAGAAAAACGCGTAAAGAAGTTGCCGCCAGTACGATCTGTTCCTTCGATATGCAGTTCAGGTTCTTTCGTACGATAGTGCACCACGCCACCGAGGGCATCAGAGCCATACAGCAGACTACCTGCACCGAAGAGGACCTCTATGCGATCGAGCATCGAAGGATCGACGGTAATTGAATTTTGTAAGTGGCCACTTCTGTAAATCGCATTGTTGAGTCGAACGCCATCAACGACGAGCAATACTCGATTTGCTTCAAAGCCACGAATAACTGGACTCCCGCCTCCCATCTGGCTGCGCTGCACAAAGACTTCCCCCGTGCGTTCGAGTGCATCAGCAGTCGTTTGCGGATTGATCGCTTCAATATCTTTAGAGGTGATCATCGCGACGGTCCAAGGAATATCGGTAGCTACATCGTTGCGTCGACCGACGACTACGGCTTCTTCGAGCAGCGCCGTAGCAGGTTTTAGCGAAAGCGAAATACCACTACCATACTTTGCTTGAGATTGAAGTCTTGACAACTCTACAATCGACTTTGTGATGGGCTCATAGCCAATGACGTTAAAAGAAATGACATCAGTCATCTTCAATTCGGGCACCTGAATGCGACCTTCGAAATCAGAAGTAGCTGTAAAAGTGAAATCTGTATTGTTGGCATTGACGCCATACATGGCCTCTCCAAGCTCATCCAAGAAGACTACTTCAATTTGAGCAAAGGCTCCAAACGTGCTGATAGACAGCAAAATGAGAAGAAGGTTACGCATGCAGCAGGAAAAGTGTGTCCATCCCCACGGCAGTACGTCGTGGGTGATCTAGCGGGACAATGGCACTTCGACCGCGAAGGTGCTGCCTTGTCCTACTACACTCTCTTGTACAAAAATTTTGCCACCGTGGTACTCTTCGACGATGCGCTTGGCTAGACTAAGCCCTAAACCCCATCCTCGCTTTTTAGTGGTGTAGCCAGGACGGAACACAGACTTGTGCTTATTGGCGGGGATTCCCTTGCCTGAATCCCTAACTTCTATGTGTGCTATTTCACCTCTCGCGTAGGCTGAGATCACCAGCTTTCCCTTACCATCCATAGCATCGAGTGCATTGCGGACGAGGTTTTCAAGTACCCATTGGAAGAGGTGTCGATTGATGGCAAATGTGCATTCTCGAACACAGTCTCCAAGGTCGAGCGTGAAGTCCATTTTACGTGGAGCCCGCACGGACATATAATTGTAAACTTCCTCAACGACGTCTGCAATGGGCTCGGGCGTCAGCTCTGGCGTTGATCCAATTTTATTGAAACGATCTGCAACCAGTTGTAGACGATCCACGTCGCGTCCCATTTCATCCGCGATCATGTCGATTTCTTCGTCGCTTTGGTATTCTTCTTTAAGGTGCTCGACCCAAGCCATGATTGCGCTGATCGGCGTGCCTAATTGGTGGGCGGTTTCCTTGGCCATACCGACCCAAACACGATTTTGCTCAGACCTTCGCACAGCGCTTAATGCGAAGTAGGCAAGCAAGATGAATGCGCCTAAAAGTGCCAATTGAATATATGGAAAGTAGCGTAGCCTCTTGAGTAGGGTGCTCTCTGAGTAATACAATTTATTCTCATGGAAATTGATCGGCGTATAGCCCTCTTCTTGAAATTCTCGCAACTTCCCTGCTAAGAAAGTACTGTCTTCGTCTCGGTTTCCACCAAAATTTCGTCCGTCGATAATCTCACCTCTATCGCCAACGATAATCATTGGGATCGTTCGGTTATTGCTAATGATGGTAGTAGGTAACGTGATGTTGCAGATTGCAGCTTCCTCATCACTCATATTGATGATGCTGGTATTCGCCATGACCCACTGCTCTACTTTGTCTTGTTCCTCCTTTGCTAAGGAGGTAACTAGGTACCTCGTAGAGAGGGCGCTTCCAATCACAATCAGGGATCCTAGGACACCAAGGATCACTTTCCATTGTCGAGAGTCTAATGCCATTCGATAGCAAAGGTAGTTGGAAGAAGGTTGACTTGAAGTCCATTCGAATATCGAAATCGAGGAGAGTACCTTTGTCGCATCAGGACGTTCGGCTTCAACAGATTGACTATCGACTTGAAGAAGCTGTTAACCTAGATACACTCCAACCGAATCTTCCTTTAGGATCGCATATGTCTGACCCAACGCTTGAAACGCCAATTCTATCGGAAATCGTGAAACGTGATTTGCGCGAGCTGAGTAAGGAGGAATTAATCGCCTGGTTTGATGAGCAAGGTGAGAAGAAATTTCGCATCAAGCAACTCAATCAATGGCTTTGGCAACATGGAGAGACCGACATTGATAAGATGACTAATTTGGGTTTGAGCTTACGCCAAAACCTGAAACAGCATTTCGAAGTCCCTACCCTAGATGAAGATATCCGACAGAAAAGTGAGGATGGAACGATCAAGCTACGCTGGAAACTCCACGATGGGCACTTGATGGAGTCTGTGCTCATTCCTGTTGAGAAGGATGATCGTTTTACGGTGTGTGTTAGTTCTCAAATCGGATGTAGTCTCACATGCTCGTTTTGTGCAACGGGAAAGATGAAACGCGTTCGCAACCTTACCGCTGGCGAAATTTACGATCAGGTCAAGCGCGTCAATGACATCTGTGAGGAAGTCTACGGTCGCGGCCTCACCAATGTCGTCTACATGGGCATGGGTGAGCCTTTACTTGCGTATGCACCTGTGATGCGTTCGATTGAGTTGCTGACTTCCCCCGACGGCATGGGCATGTCTCCGCGCCGCTTAACGATCTCAACGGCGGGTATTGCGAAGGCGATTCTCCGTTTGGCCAATGACCAATCTAAAGTCAACCTAGCCTTAAGCCTTCACGCAGGTGATGACAAGAAGCGGTCGAACATTATGCCGATCAACGACTCGAATAACCTCGAGGTCTTGATGGATGCCTTGGAGGAATACTACAAGCTGACGAATAACCGGATCAGCTACGAGTATATCGCCTTGCGTGGTTTCAATGATTCAGAGGACGACGCGCATGCCTTGGCCAATTTGTGTAAGCGCTTCCCCGTCCGTGTAAATGTGATCGAGTACAATTCCATCGAAGGTGGTGAATTCATGAAGAGTGATCCGCAGGTCTTAGATCGCTTTGCGCGGGTGCTCCGTGAGCGTGGAGTAATGATCACGGTACGCCGTAGTCGAGGCAAGGATATCGATGCTGCTTGTGGGCAGTTGGCGAATAAGTAGGTTTGGGATGTGAGATGTGAGATGTGAGATGTCGGATGTCGGATGTCGGATGTCGGAAAAAAGAACAATGAACGCTTCGTCACTGGATCGCTCGTTCCTCATTGTTGGATAGAGGACTGCTAGTAAGAACGCTACAGGACTGCTAATTAAAAGTAGCTTTTAGCGCAAGGCACCCGTATTCTGCGGGACTCGCAATAGGCAAGGATCGCAAATCTGGACGTCGCCAAACAGTGACGAAGTCACTACCCTCGCGCTATAAAGGGCCACGCGTGTTGCATGAGCGTCTCGGCTCTGCAGTCTCTGCTCCTCTGCGAAGCTGCGTCAGCAGTTGTCTCTGCGTTGAAACAGCCTTGGGACGAAGTCACTATCCACCCGCTATAAAGGCCCACGCGTCCTGTATTTACATCTCGGCTCTGCGGTCTCTGCTCCTCTGCGAAGCTGCGTCAGCAGCTGTCTCTGCGTTGAAATTGCCTTGGGTTTGCGCTTCACCAACATTCAAACTGGATCCTACCAAAAAACAAAAAGGTCCACCACTTTCGTAACGAACCTTTTTGTAGCGCCCCCATCTGGACTCGAATCCCGTCTCGCAAGCGCAACGGGACTACTTCGTGAGCCAGAGTCCTATTGATTAATCCCGTTCCACTTGTTGAACGGGACTCTAGCCAACTGAGCTGTCTTTTATCTTATCTAGAAGGGCCCCTACAGCATCATCCATGGTGATAAGTCGCACGATATACTTCTTGCTTTTTCGCTTTTTGATGTAGTGTTCAACCTTCCTTCCCTCTGATCTAGAAGTTACAGGAATCACTCTTTTTAACTCCCAAGGCCCGTTCTTACTCGTATAGGTTCCTCGAGAATTATCATTATGTAGTGCTAGGCGAGCACCTACATCTTTGGTTTCACCTACGTAGTACCTGTCTACGGACAGAGACTGGAGGATGTATACAAAGTGTGCTTCATTATCCATCTGCTTAGGCTTACTGATTCTCTAATGAGACTGAGCATTCTAATAAAATCCACAGTTCAGATGTAATTTCTAACCTATAAACAAAAAAGGCCCGCTACTCTCGTAACGAACCTTCTTGTAGCGCCCCCATCTGGACTCGAATCCCGTCTCGCAAGCGCAACGGGACTACTTCGTGAGCCAGAGTCCTATTGATTAATCCCGTTCCGCTTGTTGAACGGGACTCTAGGCAACTGAGCTGTCTTTTATCTTATCTAGAAGGGCCCCTACAGCATCATCCATGGTGATAAGTCGCACGATATACTTCTTGCTTTTTCGCTTTTTGATGTAGTGTTCAACCTTCCTTCCC
>CALDUE010000024.1 GCA_937923485.1 uncultured Saprospiraceae bacterium | reverse complement strand
CCCGAGCAATTGTCTTCAAATACGAGTCTTCCTGCTTTCGCCAAAACAGGATCTACCTCCCCTGTATACTTCGGTGGTTCAAGGTCACGCAACCACGCCAACACATCCACAAATGCCTTTTGTGCTTCTCTTGCTTGGGTGCTGTCTGGTATTCCCAAGACACTCGCCTGAAAAATCAACTTGGTCATGTCTCCTCGCCCTACTGCTGTATAATAGAGTGAATTCTTCTTGGCCACATTCCAAAGCGGAGGCGTATCACTAGCAATGTTGTAATCTTCAATCTCGTAGGCCGGCTCAGCCACGTACTCTAAAGTTTGTGGATCGCGATAGCGCATAATGGTCTCCGCTATACGCGCAGCTGGATTTACGCCAGGATTGTCAGTCTGCGTTCCTTCAGTCATCGCACGGAAGTAGCGCCCAAAATCTTCATACTGCACATATTCGGGATCATCATCTTTGTATAAAGACTTCATTCGCACATCCAGCAGTTTTGCCGCAAGGCTCAAATTGCCTCGATAATCACTTAGTGAATTTCCTACTCCCAAAATCGTATCGCCAGCTACTGCCCCCGCATGGCAAGTGAAGCACGTTCCGTTGGTGACCTCTACCCCATTGGCTGTTTCGAAAAAAGCAATCCCATGCGGCGTAAGGATATTAGAATTGCGAAAAAACTTCACCGAGTCCCTGTTTATCGCAGGTCTCAAAATTGAGGCAGGAAGCCCCGTCCCCAAATAAGAACCCTCCTTCATGTAATCGAATCCGCGTGCCGCATCGCCATTCGTGAGCTGAGCCTCGGGAGCGATCTTTTTTACTTTCCAACCGACGTTACGCACCTGCGTCATCGTGATATCGGAGGTTTTAGCGCAAGCGAACAGGAGAAGAGGAAGGCCAAGAGCCAACCATAGCATACGAGATTTGCAAAAGGATTTAATCACAGGCATGGGATCGATATAACACCATGCGGGGTGGGATGTTGTGGCTTGTGCTGCAAAGCACTGCGAACTGTTAGTTCAGCCGATAATTCATAGGTTGAAGGAAAAATTAAATGCCACTTCCAATTTTATGCACTATTTCGAACTGACAGTTCTGTTGCTAACTACCGCATCTGTCGCACCAATCCCTCTTGCGCTACACTACACACCAACCTGCCCTTGCGATCAAAAATACTGGCGCGTGTAAATCCACGGCTCATACCTGCACGAGGCGAATCAATCGAAAAGAGCAACCACTCATCTACACGGATGTCGTCTTCATGAAACCACATGGCATGATCCAAACTGGTCAGCATGAGCTTCGGAAAACTGAGTTCTTTTAAATGAGGGACGATAGCCGTCGTCAATAGGTGATAATCACTCATGTAAGCCAATACGGCTTGGTGCATACGTGAATCCTCAGGCATATCGCCTGCTACACGCACCCAAACTCGATACTGCGGAGGGTAATTCTCAGGCTGCAACAAGTTAAAATCATCAACGGGGCGTACCTCAATTGGAAGTATTCGCGCAAGTCTCTCGTAAAGCGCAGGAGCAATCTCTTTGTAACGCTCGGCCAACTGAATCGAAGTCTTCAAATCTTCAGGCTCGGGGACATCAGGTTTTTGAGCTTGGTGCTCTATTCCAGTTTCTTTGATGTGATAGCTCGACGCCGAATTGAAAATCGCCTCCCCTTTTTGAACGGCTATGCAACGACGGGTCGTGAAGCTGCGCCCATCTCTAATCTTGTCGACGTCATACACGATGGGCTTGGTGATGTCTCCCCCCAAAATAAAATAGCCATGCATCGAGTGTACTTGCCTATCGTCTGGGACGGTGAGTGATGAGGCAAGTAGAGCTTGCGCCAAAACCTGACCACCGAACACCCTTCCCCAAGGCGTAGCATGGCTCATGCCCCGAAACAGGCGGTCTTCAAGCTGTTCGAGATTGAGTACTTCGAGTAGGTCTGGTAGAATCACAGGGCGAAGGTAGTTGTAGTACGGCAGACCATATGAATATGCCATCTAAAGTACTGTAGAACACTTGAATGCGCTATCGAAAGATGCAAACCACTTTGCAAAACTCTATTAGTCAGAAGTATTTAATTGATCGTACATTTCGTCTGAGGGTCCAAAAATCCTGTCAATTTCCAGTTGTAAGTGAACATTGATGCGGCAGTTGACGCACCAATTTTTGCTTAATGATGTTACCTACCTGTCATGAACAAAATACACTACAAGATTTTCTTCTTCGCCAGTGCAGCGTTGATGTTGCTTGGCACCTCCCTTCCTTACGAAAACGAGTGGACACTCAAACGTACTGTTGATGGCATGACCGTCTATACAAGGGATCGCGAGGGCTCAGAAATCAAGCAGGTTAAGCTCGTCATGACCGTAAATGCGAATATTGAAGATATCAACGACGTGCTCATTGATGCCAGTCGCCAACCTGAATGGGTTTTTAAGTGTACAGAAGCCAAAGACCTTGGCGGACAGATCGAAACTGGATGGTATTACTATTCACGCATCGCCTTACCGTGGCCAATGGATGATCGCGACCTCATTGCAAAAGTTGTAGGAGAATCGAATCATGGTCACTATACAAGCAAGAGTATTGCAGCGCCAGACCGTGCTCCTCTAGTAGAAGACTGCGTCCGTATTACTGATTTTGATGTATTTACCGAGTATCATGCGCTTACCGATAGCACCACACAGATGACCTACGAGTTGCATAGCGAACCTGGAGGTTCAGTTCCCAACTGGCTCGTCAACCTTTTCATCGATAAAGGTCCAGTCGAAACAATGACAAAACTCAAGGAACTGGTCGAGGAAGAATAAAGTCACTCCACCTAGATCTGGCAAATCTCGTACTTTCATCGGTAGAAATGTGCTCAAAAGTACCTATCGCATGACCCGACTACTTCTTTTTTCCTCACTACTCTTTTGTTCATTTGGTCTACAAGCACAGACAGACGAGCTTACAGACAAACTCTTCCTCCTTCCTGATATAATCTTTGAAGCGAGTAAAGACTTGCCAGAGGGAAGGTCTTTCGCACTGAGGGTGCGCCAACCGATCGACCATGCTAACCCAAGCAAAGGGCACTTCTATCAAAAAGTATACTTACTTCATAGGGGCTTCGACCGCCCTACGGTTATGGTCACTGAGGGCTACAACATGCGTCGCCATCGCGCTTACGAGACGACCAAGTTGGTGAAAGGAAATCAGCTGCAAATTGAGCATCGCTTTTTTGGCCAGAGTATTCCTGATAGTCTGGATTATCAGTATCTCAACTTGACGCAAGCAACGGCAGACTATCACCACATCCGCCAGTTGTTCGATAAGCTTTACACGAGCAAATGGCTCAGCACGGGCATTAGTAAAGGCGGCGCAACAACGATCATGTACCGGTACTTCTATCCCGATGACATTGACGTGGGTGTGCCTGTAGTCGCCCCGATCAATGATGAGTTGGAGGAGGATCGCATCTACAAATTTCTAGACACCGTAGGTACGGCAGATTGCAGGGCTAAAATCCTGGAAATTCAAAAAGCTATCCTTTCGCGTCGCGACGAAGTGGTGCCACTGATCAAGTACTTCGCCAAAGGCGCAGGAGCTGAATTCAGCTATCTACAATATGAGCAAGCCTTCGAATTTTCCGTTTTAGAATATCCGTTCTCTTTCTGGCAATGGGGTTCAGATTGCGCAAAAATTCCAGCTCCAAATTCGCCGACGGATACACTACTTGAGCACTTCCTCGCTGTTTCTGACATCACCTTTTTTGCTGATGGTGCGATGAAAGCGTACGCTTCACATTACTTCCAATCAGCACAAGAATTCGGCTACTATGGTTATGAAACCGATGAGCTCAAGGGCTTACTCAAAACCTTCGAACCAGGTACGCGACCTAGTGCAGTATTTACGCCCGGCAACAAAGAGGTTGCCTTCGATGCAGGACTACTCAAAAAAGTCCACAAGTGGCTCAAGAAAGACGCCAACCAGATGATCTACATCTATGGAGCAAATGATACATGGACAGCCTCAGCTGTACAGCCAAGCAAAGGCATCGATGCAGAGTGGTTTTTCATGGAAGGCAAATCGCATGGCGATGCGCGCATCAAAAACCTAACACCTGCTGAGCGCACGCGTATGATTGCTGCAATGGAGAGATGGCTGGGGATGGAGATTGAGTAAGTAGAGGGAAATTTTGAATTTTGAGTTTGTGAATTTTGAATTGCGTTAGGGACGCCCACTCATAGCACCTCTGCTCCCTTGCGCTGCGCCCCGCTCTGTGTTCTCTGTGCCCTCAGTGGTTATTTTAATTCAGTTACGGAGCGATGACTTTACGACAAGTTTGATTTTTGCATTAATTAACCGACGCGATAAATCGCAGTCTACATCCGGGCAATCGCAGCTACGCGGCTCACC
>CALDUE010000023.1 GCA_937923485.1 uncultured Saprospiraceae bacterium | reverse complement strand
TTTAAGATACTTAGCACCTCACAGAAAAGGCTCAAACTACCTGACTATGAGGAGCCACACTAGAGCTTACCTGTCGTGCACAGGCCATTCCGTTACCGCTTCCATACCAACTCAGGTATCTCAACCTGATCCCCAATTAAGTCAGCCACCTTCAAGTTGTGAATTACACTCCTCAGCATTTTATCACTTACCCAACCGTGTATCGCCCATTCTGTAGCGTGATACCAACGCTCTACGTCTTTAAGTTTTTGCTTGTAGCGCTTTGCAACCATTGGGATGCTATCATCATCCTGCATAAAGCTATCAGTACTGTCATGGATTGTACGCAACATCCGTATCACAGAGTCAGGCTCACGGTCTAAAACCTCATCCCTTGCTGCGATCATGAAGCAAGGCCATGGTGTCGCAAAGTCTCCAACACGGCGCAACTGACCACTATCAACATAGGGCTTTGTCGTAAACTTTTCCCAGTAGAAAACATCCGTTTGAAGCTTATCGAGCGACGCAAGCGCACCATCCAAATTCTTGATCACCTCAAACTGCTCTGTTTTCAAGCTTCGCTCATTCATGTTGGCATCTACCGCCGCAATCAAATGCGATCCCGATCCAAAACGACTGATTGCATAGCGCTTGTCATATACCTCGCTGTGATGACGAAGAGCATTTGTAGCACCAGTGTGTACACCCCAAATTAGTGGCGTGTTGATGTAGCCTGAAATAATCTTACTCTTATTACCCGCAATAACGTCTTTTACGATTCCCTCCGTCAACAGTATGCATGCGTCAATATCGCCATCTCGAAGCGCTTTCGTCATTTGACCCGTCCCACCATGAAACGTGGTCCACTCCACATTCACTCCTCGTGAGGCAAAACTTCCATCTTCGATTGCAAGGTGTATCGGTAGGTTGAAATGCTCCGGCACTCCACCTAGTCGAATAGTTGTAGTTGCTTTTTTCTTCGATGACGAGTCCATAATGCTACAGGTGTTTCGGTTAAGTCTCTGAGGCGAAAAGGTAATTGATTACAGCTGTCCAGCCATTGAAGACCTTCTCTAATCCAACATTATAAGACCTGCAAACGTTCTAAATACATAACAACGCTTCTGCCTTATTCCCCCTACATACGACCTAATAGCTTCATTAGCACGCTAGCTATCTTGGCAGTGATTTACTATTTGGGTATAAGTTTTTTCGGCGACCAGTCCGAGACAGGAATAAGCCAAAGCATTGAAAGCAAGACTGTTACACTAGGTGATAGCCTTATAGCTTTCGCCAAAACCCTCGAAGGCCGAACCTACAAAGCAGGAGGCTGTACAGACGCAGAAGGCTTCGATTGTTCAGGATTGGTGAAGTACACGTTTAACGCCTTCGATTTAGAAGTTGGGCGTTCCTCTCGAGAGCAGGCGAAGGCAGGACACTGCGTACCTGCTGGCGAAGGTCTACCGGGTGACATCGTCGTTTTTGCACGAACGAAAGGAAAACAAGCCCGCGTCTTTCACTCTGGACTACTCATTTCTTCAAATCAAGACTCGCTGGTCATTATCCACGCAACCCAAAGTAAAGGTGTTCACATCACTAATATCTCTGCATCACGCTATTGGGAGCCGAAATTATATGACATTCGTAGAATAGAGAGACTTTCTCGAGCCCAACAATTCAGAAATAAAATTTATCATTCTAAATTTATTTCAGTGAATTTTAAATTAACCTGAACAAATTTTAAATATTTACAGTTATCTAAATATCACCAACAAACTAAAGTAATGAGCAAAGTAGATGCCTGGAAAGATCAGCTTAAAGGAAATTTCAATGTTGTCAAAGGTAAACTTAAGCAGGAACATGCTAAGCTGACCGACGATGACCTAAAATACGAAGAAGGAAAAGAAGATGAGTTTTTCGGACGTGTTCAGAGCGCCATGGGCAAAACACGCGAGGAACTTCATGAGTGGTTCGATAAGACATTCTAACAGTCTCTTTCTTATATATAAAGAGGTGTGAGGCGTCAGCCTTAACACCTCTTTTTTTTTGTTACAGCTTATCTTAAACGCCAAATTGCGTTAAATGATGGTCTAAATGTTTCGAAAATAACGTATTCCATTCTTGAACACTCAATTTTCCAAACGCTTGGTTTTCCTTTCCATCATAATGTGACGAACCCAACGCAAACGTTTTTTCTAGATGTCCAACTAAACGGGTGCGTTCTGATTCGAAATCTCGTTCATCTGCAACAATAAACATCGGGGCGGTTCGTCCATTTTTTGGATATGGCTTCGGACCGACAACCTGATTTTTCGCGAACATCTTAATCATGAATCGACTAAAGGCTCCAGGCTTGGGGTGCTTATCGGTATATTCTATCTCGTAGGCTACGTTGCAATGTGCTAGCATTTGGGCCACATTCATTTTACCCCACTGCGCTTGAGTGGTTGGTGTCAAGGCTGCTAAGCGAGTCTTTACGTTGTTTAGACCAGCTTCATCGAAAAGATTATCCATGGTAAAGTATTGCTGTTGTGACGAATATAAGAATCTATCCCTGATTTTAAGCTACTCAATCGAGAGCTCGTGGTAGCGACTTACTTTCACATCCTATGACGCTCCAACAGCTTCGCTATATCGTTGCAATAGCAGATACGTCCAGTTTTGCGCAAGCAGCACTAGCAGTCGGTGTTACCCAACCTACCTTGAGTGCAATGGTGCGTAAGCTTGAGCAGGAACTCGGCGCCAACCTATTTGATCGCAGCACCAAACCGGTCATCGTTACAGAAATAGGTGAAGTGGTGATTAACCGCGCAAGGAGGGTTTTGGCGGAAGCTGAAAGTATCTCACAGGCCATTGCTGAGGCTCAAAACTCGCTTAGTGGGCCATTAAGGTTAGGGATATTACCGACCATTGCTCCATACTTACTCCCCCTTTTTTTGCGGACTTTCGTCAAAACATATCCCAAGTTAGAGTTGGTAATCCAAGAGCTTAAAACGGATGAAATTGCTACTCGTCTCCTTGACGGAAGGTTGGATATTGGCATCCTTGCAACACCCCATGAAAAGGTGCAAGGACTTGACATTCAATCGCTTTTCGAAGAGTCTTTTTACGCTTATGCCAAAACTCCAACCAGCAAAAAATACCTGCTCGCAGAAGACATCGACCCTGACGAATTATGGGTTTTAGAGGAAGGCCACTGCTTTGGAGATCAAGTTCTTGACCTGTGTGCGCTAAGCAGAAGTAGCCATTCACTTCAATATGTAAGTGGAAGTATTGACACGCTCAAGCGTTTAGTAGAGGCGCAGGGTGGTGTCACTGTCCTCCCTGAATTGGCCCTGCGTAGCCTAAGCAAAAGAGAGTTGAAGCTTACGAGGCCTTTCGCTCCACCCACACCAAAACGCACCGTAAGTCTTATTTCACGTAGAAATTTTGTGCGCACCCATGTGATTGAAGTTTTGGCGAAAGCAGTAAAAGATGCCGTCGCTGAATAAGTTTCTGTCGACGTTGAGCCCATCTTTGCTCCCGAAAAGTACGCCGCCTGTCGAATGAAAGGCAATGCTGAGCAGTGAGTGGCGGTTTCCTTTGCTCACCAATACACATCGTGTATGCCTAGCCTTCAAAAACCAACCAATGCGTTTGTTTTCGCCTCCTGGATCGCCGTTGCTACAGGAATCTTAGGATTCATCATCGGACTCTGGCAATCAGACCTGCTACTCAATGAGAAGTACTACTATGTGACCGTTCTTCTTTTCGGACTTTTCGCCGTCGTATCTCTTCAAAAAAGCGTTCGAGATCGCCTCGAAGGCATCAAGGTCACCGACATCTACTACGGCATCTGCTGGTTTGGAACCTTGATCTCACTCACTTTACTCGCCGCTGGTTTGATCTCGGCGGACTTACTCCCAAGTGAAAAAGGATTTTATGCCTTTGCCTATCTCCTTGGACTTTATGGAGCCGTGACGGTACAAAAAAATACCCGAGACAGCCTGCTTATTACGAAGAGTGATGAGCAAGAATATATGTAGTAGAATAGTCCTGCGGATTGTCAATTCGCAGGACTACTCTACTACTGTAACTTATAGTAAGTTGAGTCGTCATCTCACTACAAGTCTTCGTTATGATACAGTCTCACTCCTGCTCTACCTTTCTTCTTATCAGTGTGCTAATATTGTCAACAAGCCTATACGGTCAGACAATCACCTGCACACTTGTCGATAATAACGGCGAAGGAATACCCTTTGCAAATGTCTACGTGCCGAGTGCATGGAAAGGAACGGTGTCTGACATGAAGGGGGTCTTCTCGCTTTCGCTAAAACAAGCTTCCTCCGATTCGATCGCTACCATCAGTTGCATTGGTTATGAGACGAAAAAGCTTAAATTAAGAGGCCTACTCAATGGCACGATCACTTCCATCACATTGGGGGATGCGAGCTATGAATTAGCTGAAGCAACAGTTGTCGGTTCAAACCTAAACTATACGAAAGCCGAAATACTGGGTAACCCAAAACGCAACCAGAATGTGACTGGAGGCTACAGCCAAGATTCTACGGCCTCGGCTGGAATGGAGCTCGGCAACCTGATGAAAACTAAGCGTAATTGGATACTCGACAAAGCTGGCTTCCACATCCGCTCGATCAGTCGAGATACGATGCACTTTGAGGTTAATGTCTATAAAGCTAAAAAAGGCTTTCCTGACGAGCCTATTAATCGCAAACGCATCTTCTTGAATGTGGACTCTTCCATGTTGGAAAAACCCATCATCCTAGACCTCACTGATCAGAATATCTATGGCAAAGGAGACTTTCTCGTCACCTTAGAAGTACTTGACCAAGTTGACTCAACCTACTACGTTTCCTTTCCTGCTCATCTAAAGAAATCCCTGACACGCTACAAAGCAGGTGATGGTCGATGGAGAAAAGCACCGGTCTTTATTTCCGTGGGTCTATGGGCAGAAGTGCGCGAAGAGGAATAATCAAAAAACATGAAGACGGCTCCGCGTGTCGTTGTCTAAAGTATGCCGTTACCCGTCAGTCGAAATTTTGGAACCTGCCAACTCTGCGAACGAGAGCACATTTCCCTGACCGAGCATCACCTCATTCCTAGAAAAGTGCACCGCAAAAAGTGGTTCCGAAAGCGCTTTGCGTTAGAAGACATGCGGCACCGTAAAATCCTCGTCTGTCGGCGCTGTCACATCGGCATCCACAAACTTATTACAGATGAATCCAACCTAGCCCGAAACTACAATACGCTAAGGCTACTCCAATCCCATGAAGGGCTGCAACGACATGTGGAGTGGGTGAAGAAGCAGCGGGGATAGGAAGAGTTTGGTTATTCGTATTTCGGCGAAATACAATTCACATCAAAATCTTATCCTCATCTTCTCACCTGATGGTAAGCCGAACCTGCAATCCGCCACAGACTGATCATCCACAGAAAAATATAGATATCGCGTGTTGAACACCTCTATTGACGTGCCTCATGAAAATTATCGATAGACAATTATCAACTAGCAATTCTTAGCAAAGCCCTATTCCACCAATAAACACTGAGATACTTCCCGACTCAAGGTCTCTCGATACTTTTCAGCTCCATACACCACGTCAACACTGCCATCAAAAGGCTCTACGTTTAGAACTTCGAAGACTGTTCCTAGCGCAATGCTTTTCCGATTTAGGAAAGAAAGCAAATTGCCTGTCTCATGCGTAACCGCTTTCAAGTGAAGCGTATCTCCAGCGGCGGCATCCGCTAAACGTGAATAATTTTTACGATCGATTACACCCTCAACACTAGGAATAGGGGAGCCGTGTGGATCAACTTTCGGATGACCCAAAAGCTCATCCATTCGCTCAAAAAACTTAGCCGAATCAATGTGTTCTATCTGCTCGGCTATGTCGTGCACCTCTTCCCAACCGAAGCCCATTCGATCAACCAGGTACATTTCTGTGAGGCGATGCTTACGGACCACCAGGGCCGCTGCTTTCGCTCCAGCATCAGTCAATGACAACGGTTTGTATCGCTGGTAATGAACCAGACCTTGCGCATGCAAGCTCTTCACCATTGCACTTGCAGAAGGCTTACTTACCTCTAAATAACCACTCAAGGCCGAAACATTGACCACCCTTCCATCCTTGCCGAGGGCAAGTAATGCTTTGAGGTAATTTTCGACCGTATGTGAAGGCATGACAACAAATGTACAGAAGCAAAACAAAGTCATTGAAGCCAGATTGACAACAGCCGCTCATTCGAGAAACCGCAATCGCTACTGCTTCACTACACGCAACATTTGCTTCACCTCTGGATGCTCCATCCGCAAGTAGTATGTGCCAGCAGGAAATGCATAGAGCGAGAAGCTTCCCGTATAATTCCCATCGTACCAGACAACCTTAGATTTGTACAACGCCTTTCCTGTAGCGTCAAAGACTGTTACAGGTAGGTTGCGCTCCTTACTATTTAGCCCGTTCACATTAACGCGAAACAAGCCGTTTGTAGGATTTGGAAAGACTTCTAAAGAGACGTTACGTACCGGCGTAAAATCACTTGAAGCAAAATCAAGAACTACCGTTTGACTGGCCTCGCAGCCTGCGCTATCAACGATGCTTACTGTAAAGGTGCCGTTGCCTAGTCCTGAGAAAACATTACTCGCCTGAGGAGTACCACCATCTAGTGAAAAGGATGAAACCGAACCAAACGCCCCTGTAGGATTTACTGTAATTGACCCATCGGATGCAGTTGAGCTTGACGGAACAACCGTGGTCACATCAAAACCAAGAACACAAGCCAAGACCTCAACAGTGATAGTTGAAACGCAATTCATCGTCGCATCCATTACTTCAACCGTATAAGTACCAGCAGCTAATCCTTCGAAAAGAGGACTTGTTTGCGATCCGGCAGCGCCTCTTAAAGCAAAAGTAAATGGACCATTCCCATTACTCGCATCTACGAGAATTGCACCATCACTTGCTCCAGGAGTAGACGTTGGCGTTGTTGATGCGGAAAGCGTAAGGTTACATGGTTCATCCACACAAAACTCTTCGGTCACCTCGTCAAAGAATTCTCCATCGTTATTGATGACAATCGCGCCGGCATCATCAAGAATTTGAAAAAAGCCAACACCGAATCCACAACATAAGCCATCGTTGGCAGCATCAAGTACCCGCAAGGAATAGCAATTGTCAGCTGGCAAACAAAGTGGAAAAGAACGCGTAACGGAAGGAACAATGAAATTACTCCCTTGCCCGAAGACAACTCCATCTTCATTTTCAATGATCCATGATGTTTCTTCTGGGAACCTGTCAAACGTAATTTCTAAAGAGAAAGACCTCGCATTTCTATCGAAATTAATTACCGTTTGGGAAGTATCATTTTGTGTTATTTCATCATCAATACCGTCAAGGTTCGTGACATAAGCTGAAACGATATTATCTCCTTGCATAAGTCCACCGATCGTTTCTTCAATAGTGACTGATGCTCGAGGGTCAATATTTACCGTTTGAGGAAAAGAGAACACTTCACCTCGTAATTCCAAATTGAGCACATAATCTTCCAATACCGTTGATCCTTCATTCTTTACTACTACTTCGATAGATGTTGTAGAGTCGCAAACAAATTTTGAAGGATTAGATGGGAAGGTTGCTGCATCCTTTGCCGCGATATGTCTGACCACTGTTGAAATCGTATCGTTCTGAATGAGATCGTCATTTTGTACAGAAACCGCTAGCTCAAAATTATAGAGACCAAAGGCGTCCAAATCAGCAGGGGTTGAAAAAGTGTGCTCAAAAAATTCACCACTCGCAATGTTTGATGAAACCTGCTCGGAGATGAATGGACCTCCATCCAAGCTATAACTTAAGGTGTACTCGGTTAGCGCTTGTGTTCCTTGGTTTCTTACCCGAATGGTTACGTCTTCGGTTGTAGTTAAACCCGAACCCCCAACAGGGCTAACCAATGACGTAGGGGCTAAATCCACCTCAAAGCGAGCTAGCGAAAACGAAGTTATTTTCGTCCGAATCACAGAGTTTGCAGAAGCGTACTCTGCAGTATTCCAAAAAGTTAATCCATCAGAAGGATCGATCGTCATTTGAGAATAATCCCCCATTCGAGTACCTGGATTATTAGATAAACCTTCTGCAAGCGTCACTTCAGCAACTGTCATCTGGCCTAGCGGATCAGTAGCAAGTCTTCCCGTCATGCGAATCCCGGCAAACTCATTCTCGCTTGATACATTATATGCCAAGGCGATATTACCAAGTGCATCAATTGCTGTACTTCCGATGTATCGGTCGAGTCCGTCTGGTTGCGTAAATGTACCTTCTTGGAATACCGTCCAATCATTAGCGACACCGCCAACACGACGTAGTTCCATCCAACGAATTCCAGATAAATTGTTGCCATCCACGTCTGTAATGAAATTCAGTACCATCGACTCGTGTGTACCGAAGTTGCGGTAGTGAACCTGATTCATTATTACCTCTGGAATCCCATCAAGACTCCCTCCAGGTTGTGGGATACATGGAAATTGTCCCCCTGTCGTTATCGAACAAGGATAAGAGTCATAAGGAGAAACGAATAGTCGTTGGTTGTTGAGCACCGTATTCGTTGCATCCTCAAAGTCTACTTCAACACTGTAAATTTCAATGGCATCTTCAGGTGCATCTCCCCAAGAAGAATCATTGAGTCTCATAAAGATTGGAGGAGATCCGGCTCGTGCCTCTCCAGAAAGATCGACAGGTGTCATAACTAAAAATCCTGCCTCCGTATTTAAATTCCCAGGGAATTCAAGTCGCTGAATAGGAGATGTAGTCGCCCCGTCTAACAATGGTTGTTTGTCAATGATGTACACGTGCTGTGTTCCAGCACCACCCTCATTGGTGGTCACCGAAATCACGTCATCCCAAACTGACCATTTGGGATAATCAGGAAACCTAGGCGTAGAAAAACTGAATACGTTATAGGCACCCAAGGGATCACTCGTCTCTGAGACAGCAACCAATAATTCACTCTGGTTTGGAAATTCAGTAATGATCCAACGTTCCTCCAATTGATCATAGAGGATGATTGGATCACCTGCAGAAGTAAACCCTAGCGGCACCCAAAGGGTATTCGCAGCAAATTGACTGATAAGATTTCCGCTTTTGTCGAAGACACCAATCTCAGTCACGTTTACCGCCTGGAGGTAATGCTCTAATCCAATATCTCCCGTAGGATCATTAGGACTTCTTCCACTTGTTAAACCATCAATATTAAAATTGAGCTCGAACGTCTGCTGAAGTGGCATTGTTTGAGCTACTACATCAGGACCGTGATAAGCTAAATCTGGTCGCAAAATTTCTTGGTGCCCTCGACCTACGAAATTGGATGGAGCAGCTTTCAGCCGCTTCAAATGCTTCTTTTTCTCAGCTGTGGTTGCTGACTTTTTAACCAAATCATCAAGACGATCAATACGTCCGACATTTTCCGCAAAAGAAGTGCTAACGTCTACAGGAATCGGTGTTGTCTGGGAGCTTACATTGATCGACGCAGCGCAAAGGAAGCTTAAGAACAAGGCCTTGAGGAAAGAATGCATAGAGAAAAATTTGGCAGGTGCTTATTGAAGTAACGAGGCGCTGGTGACATATTCCAAGGCCTTCAGTTCAGCAACTAAGGCTTGACCATCAACGGCATTGGTATTGTAGAAATAGACGTAAATCGGCTGAGATCGACTACTGCGAGCCTTTCTACGCAGGCCATAGTTGGGCATTGCTTCAACGAGCTTCGTTTCGTCGCTTACAGATGAAAAAGAGATAGACACCTGTGCTTCAACTACTTCGACAACCTCCAAATTCTCAGAATTCACCGCTTTACTTGAGGTACAAGCTTGCGCCAAAACAAAAAATGAGACGGCGGAAAGCAAAATAATTTTAGTAGAAGTGTACATCTGTCAAAGATGGAAGAACTGGGGAGATTTAGGCATACAGCCACGCACTTTTCCTAACTTTCACTGCACTCCTTGAACAATTTCTTCGCTTTTGACAACTAATACACTAAAAACGACAGCCTATATCCACGTACAACCAATAAAACTGCGAGCACGCGATAAATTTGAAAGATAGACTATCTATAAAGTTAGTCTGGCCTAACTTTTTTCTTTACCTTCGATGCATGGGGAAAACCTACGTGCACATCTCGCTATTGTTCATTTGCCTTGTTTTGGCGAAAGCTCAAAGCAGGGCGCAAGGGACTTCACCTATCGAAAATGCAAAAGTTTTAACCCTCACCATCCTTGATGAAAAGGACCAAGGGCTCGCTTTTGCGACTGTCGGAATATTAGGCACAAGCATAGGTACGACCACTGATGTCAACGGCAATGCCCGACTCCATTTACCTAGTGGATACCCAGTTGCAATAAGCATATCAAGTGTAGGCTACACTACGATAGATACTGTTTTCAAGAGCAATCCAACCTTTCCGCTTTCGCCAAAACCTTCTGCCTACGCGCTCGAAGATGTGGTCGTGACAGGCACCCTCTCCCCTACCCTGCGCACAGAAAGCCCTGTACCTGTGGAAGTGTACACCCGCACCTTCTTACTTTCAAATCCCACACCGTCACTTTTTGATGCATTGCAAAATATCAATGGGGTCCGACCACAATTGAATTGCAACGTCTGCAATACTGGAGATATTCACATCAACGGACTTGAAGGCCCCTACACCATGGTGACCATCGACGGGATGCCAATCGTCAGTGGCCTTGGAACAGTTTACGGCCTTTCAGGAATCCCAAATGCCATGATCGAACGCCTAGAGGTGGTCAAAGGTCCCGCTGGAAGTTTGTACGGATCTGAAGCAGTTGGAGGATTGATCAACATTATTACGCGCGATATAAAACGTGCGCCTCGCTTTTCAGCAGATGCCTTTTCAACCGCTTGGGGAGATGTTACCATCGACCTCGGATATAGCACCAAGCTTGGTCAATACGCACATGTCCTCACCAGTGCTAATGCTTACTATTACGACAATCCCATTGACAATAACGGTGATAATTTTACGGACCTGACCATCGCAAAACGTCTCAGCATTTTTCAAAAATGGAGTATCGATGGGGGAAAATTTGATGGACTTTCTATTGCTGGACGAGGACTTGCCGAGTCACGCTGGGGAGGAGAGCTTGACTTTGATCAAGACCTCCATCGAGGTACTGATGTTCGCTATGGTGAAGTTATCGATACTCGTCGAGTGGAGTTGCTCGGCCGCTATGATGTACCGACCGTAAAAGGACTTGCCTTCTCAGGAAGTGCGAACTACCATCAACAACGTTCAAATTACGGAACGACATCTTATGATGCTGACCAGGCAATTGTGTTTGGTCAAGCTACGCTTTCGCGAAAGCTAAAGAAGCATGGACTCCTCTTTGGAGCAGCTACACGCTATACTTATTACGACGATAATTCATTTGCTACCGAAGCACTAAATGGTGATAACCAACCCGATAAAATCTTGCTCCCTGGAGTATTTATTCAAGATGAATGGGTAAACGGCCGCCATCGAATTCTTGCGGGTATGCGTTACGATTATAACTCGCGCCACGGCAATATTTGGACTCCCAGACTTGCCTATAAAATGCCTGTCGGTGAAGGAGCAAACTTGCGCATTAACGTAGGAACGGGCTTTCGCGTAGTGAATCTTTTTACCGAAGATCACGCTGCGCTTTCTGGTTCGCGAGAAGTTATCATCGCTGAGGAATTGAAGCCTGAGCGAAGTCGATCGATCAACCTCAACTATACAAAGAACTGGAGCCCTAAGAACAACCTTTCATGGGCATTCGAAGGCTCCACTTGGTACACGCATTTTAGCAATCAAATCATTCCTGATTACACGAGCAATGTCAACCAAATTCGCTACGACAACCTTGATGGGCATAGTGTGAGCCGTGGTGCAAGTGCGGAGCTCAGAGCGAGTTCTTCCCTTTGGCGTGCAATGGTCGGCGCCACCTTCGTTGACGTCTCTATTGTAGAGCAAAATCAACGCACGCGACCACTACTCAGTGAGCGTTGGAGCGGAATCTGGTCGGCGAGCTACACACTCCCCAGCGAGCGATGGAAATTTGACTATACCAGTAGTCTTTATGGCCCCATGTTACTCCCAGTACAAGGACCTCTCGATGAACGCGTAAGTGAAAGTCCATGGTTCAGCCTGCAAAACCTACAAGCGACATACTCTCCGAACAACAAGCCTTGGCAGATTTACGGAGGCATCAAAAATATACTTGACTTTACTCCGTCAGATAACTCAATTGTTCGCGCTTTTGACCCCTTTGACAAGCAAGTCAACTTCGATGCCGATGGCAATGCATTAGCTACTTCAGACAATCCTCAGGCCTTGGTATTTGATCCTAGTTACGTGTACGCAAGCAATGTAGGCAGGCGACTATTTGTGGGACTGAGGTATACCTTGAAGTAATAAGCATTCGATTTACGTGTCGCAACACGCACGAGGCCGCGGGGATATTGTGCGCAATTCTCAATGATCTGAGAAAAGCTGTACTCTGCCTAGGTACAAATTCACTTCTCATCGTTTACCTTAACCGCATGCGAAACAAGCCTACCCTTAGCTCGCTTTTTTTGCTCATCGCCGCAGTACTATCAATTACAGCGATGGTATCGACGAGCGCAGCTCAAAGCACCAGTGTTTCATTTGTAAAAACAAGAGGAGCCTCCCTCGTCGATTCAAATGGCCAGGTTATTCAACTCCGAGGCACCAACCTTGGTAATTGGCTCGTTCCTGAAGGCTACATGATCAGCCTATCTAGTGCCAGTTCTCCTACGCGCATAAATGAGCTCTTTGTGGAGCTGGTTGGACCAGATTCAACCGCAGCTTTTTGGGACAAGTATCTGGATACCTACATTCAGCAACAAGACATTCGCTACCTCAAGAAAATTGGATCTAATCACGTTCGTCTCCCGTTCCACTATCTACTCTTTACAGACGAAGAGTACCTCGGTCAACGCAATCAAGGCTTCACCTATTTGGATAGAGTAGTCGAATGGTGTAGAGCAGAAGGTCTCTATGTCTTACTCGACATGCACTGTGCTCCAGGAGGTCAAACTGGCGACAATATAGACGACAGCGTTGGCTATCCTTACTTATATTCAAGCAAGACTGAACAAGATAAATTTGTTGACATTTGGACGCGGATTGCAGATCGTTATAAAAACGATCCGGTTATCGTAGGATATGACTTAGCTAATGAACCAATAGCTCATTACTTTAAAGACGAACAAACGGAATTGGAAGCGTCTCTCAATAAGCTTTATGGACGTACGATAGCTTCCATGAGAAAAGTCGACCCACACCATACCATATTTTTAAACGCTTCCATTTGGTCAACGAATTTCGAGATGTTCCGTGCGCCAGTTGCACCAAATATCGTCTATGAATTCCATAAATACTGGATGCCTCCTGTTGATTCTGCTATCGCAGAGTACGTACACTTCAGAGATAGTTTGCAACTACCCATCTACCTTGGGGAGTCTGGCGAGAACACGGATTCGTGGGTGGACAGCTTCCGGCTTGTGTTAGATCGAGAAGATATTGGCTATGCATTTTGGCCTTATAAAAAGATGCGCCCTGGTCGGTGTATTCGCACGATTGTTCAACCGGAATCTTGGTCTGTCATAACGGCCTACGCCAATTCTCCTCGACGCACCTTCAAAGACATTCGTGCGCATCGCCCAAAACGAGCGCTGTCGCAGAAAGCACTAAACGATTATCTATTACATATACGAAATATAAAAACCCAGCTTAATCAAAGATATATTGAAGCACTTGGATTTACAATGAAAAATGATGAACCATAGTGAAACTAACTCATTTTTCAACTACCCTTCCTAACATAAAAAGACTTACACTTTGAAGTTACTATCCCCCATTTTTTTAATGTTCCCATTATTCTTTGCATGCGCTGATCACAAGCCCTCGACTGATACAATTTCGGAAGCCTTAGAGCTTGTAGCTGAAACATCAGAAAACAAGCCCAACCCAGATTGGGCGAACTTAGGCAAGTTTGCACACCTCAATGATTCCCTGATGGCTGCACCTGTTCCATCTAATCCGCGCGTGGTTTTTATGGGAAATTCCATCACCGAAGGTTGGGCGTATCACTACCCACAGTTTTTTGCCTCGCACCCGACATGGGTAAATCGTGGCATCAGCGGGCAGACTACCCCTCAAATGCTCGTTCGCTTTCGCCCCGATGTGGTTGCGCTAAAACCTGCCGCAGTTGTCATCCTTGCAGGCATCAATGACATTGCCCACAATACCGGTCCGATGACGATCGAACAAACCTTCGGCAATATTGAATCCATGTCACAACTTGCAGAAGCGAATGGAATTAAAGTAGTCATCTGTTCGGTACTTCCAGCATACCGTTTCCCTTGGAATCCAGGAATGGAACCAGCCTTAAAAGTGGTTCAACTCAACCTTCTGCTTGAGGCTTTCGCGAAGGAAAAGGGCTACGTCTACCTCGACTATTTCCGGGCAATGGCAGATGATCGTCCAGGCCTGAAGGAAGGTCTGCATGAAGATGAGGTGCACCCCAATGCGAAAGGCTATGAGATGATGGCCCCAATGACAGAAGCTGCGGTGGCGAAAGCGCTTGAGATGTAAGAATCACCAAGCTAGACGTCATTTAACCGAACTTCTCTCAAGAAAATAATTTAAGCATACTAAAATTTTAAGTCCATAGGTTTAACGACGTCTAGCGATAACTTAACCATAAGCTAGACGTCGTTTAACCACCCTTCCGTCAAGAAAAAGATTTAAGCATACTAAAATTTTAAGTCCATAGGTTTAACGACGTCTAGCGAATAATCACCCCAAGCTAGACGTCATTTAACCACCATTCCGTCAAGAACAGAATTTAAGCATACTAAAATTTTAAGTCCATAGGTTTAACGCCGTCTAGCGATAACTCAACCATAAGCTAGACGTCGTTTAACCACCCTTCCCTCAAGAACAGAATTTGAGTGTACTGAAATTTTAAGGCTATAGGTTTAACGACGTCTAGCGACTAGAAAAAAGATACTAGTCCTCAACTACCACCTCAATCGGCACCTCCCACACTCGTACATCAGCATCGTGCTCCGCGTCTACAATGACCTGGTATAGCCTCCGATACTCCCCATGCGGCAAATCCGTATGATCCTCAGTCCTACTCAGCGAATTAACGAGCAACGGGACCGTATTTGAATGACCAACAATAAAGATTGTCTCGCCCGCATGCTCCGTCAACAGCGTTTGA
>CALDUE010000022.1 GCA_937923485.1 uncultured Saprospiraceae bacterium | reverse complement strand
GTAAGTGGTATAGAAATCTTTGATACTCGGATCGATCTCGTCCTGAGTTTTTTCAATTTCTCTATTCCGAATAGTCGAGATGTTTTCTCTTGCTTCGTCTCTCAGCTTGGCTTTGGCCATCTTCTCCTTTTCAGGATCCTTGCTGTCCACTTGGAAGTGACGCACGTTGGCTAATTTCTGATCGGTATGATCAGTGGTGAAGAACCAACCTCTCCAAAACCAATCTAGGTCATGGGCACTTGCGTCTTCCATAGTGCGGAAGAGATCAGCGGGCTCAGGATGCTTAAACATCCAACGGTTGGAGTATTTCTTAAATGCGTAGTCAAAGTCCTCGCGTCCCATTACAGACTCCCGAAGAATGTTAAGTGCTGTTGCTGGTTTCCCATAAGCGTTCGCGCCAAACTGGTAGATCGACTCCGAGTTAGTCATGATCGGCGTGATGTTGTCTTTATCACCAGCCATGTAGCGCACAATCTTGTCTGCAGGTCCACGACGGCTAGGGTAGTTACGCTCCCATTGTTGTTCTGACAGGTACTGCAGGAATGTGTTGAGGCCTTCATCCATCCACGTCCACTGGCGCTCGTCAGAGTTGACGATCATTGGGAAGTAATTGTGGCCAACCTCATGGATAATCACACCAATCATTCCATACTTGGTCCGTTCAGAATACGTACCGTCTGATTCTGGACGTCCGAAATTAAAACAGATCATTGGGTATTCCATTCCAATGCTTTTTGCGTGTACGCTCCAAGCAACAGGGTATGGATAAGGGAAGGTGTAATGAGAGTACCACTTCAAGGTGTGCGCAACAGCTTTGGTCGAGAATTTCTCCCATAGCGGGTTGCCTTCTTTGGGATACATAGACATTGCCATTACGGTCGTGCCATCTGTTTGCTTCACGGCCATTGCATCCCAGATAAACTTGCGCGAACTAGCCCAACCAAAATCGCGAACGTTTTCTGCTTGAAACTTCCACGTACGTGTCTTCGTGAGCTTCTTTGCTTCACGAGCTACTGCCTCTTCCTGAGTAGCTACGATTACGAGTTCGTCATAACTTTTTTGTGCTTGTTCCCAACGGTCGAATTGCTTCTTGGTGAGAACGTCCTTGGCATTTTGAAGTGTACCCGTAGAGGCAATCAAGTGATCACTTGGTACAGTTAGTTCAACATTGTAATCTCCAAAAGGCAGCGTAAACTCTCCACGTCCGAGAAACTGTTTGTTTTGCCATCCATCTTCATCAGAATAGACGGCCATGCGGGGAAAGAACTGTGCAATGGTGTAGAGGTAATTGTCATCTTCTTCGAAGTACTCGTACCCTGAACGACCACCAATCTTCATACGGTCGTTGATGTTATACCACCACTTGATCTGGAGCTTGGTTGACTCACCAGGCTTGAGCGCCACGGGAAGATCAACACGCATCATGGTTTGGTTCACGGTGTACTTGGCTGGCTGGCCGTCACCGTACTTTACATAGTCAAGTTTGAAGCCTCCGTCGAAAGTTGGCGTCAACGCTTCTAGTCCTCGGGTAGACATTCTATCATCGAGCTTAGACGTACGGATCTTGTACGTGTCCGAATCCTTGGCACGCATATTCTGATCAAGCTGAACCCAGAGGTAGTCCAATGCATCTGGAGAGTTGTTGTGATACGTGATCACCTCTTCACCGTATACGCGTTGATTTTCATCATCCAGACGGATTTTCATGTCGTAGTCCGCCTCATTCTGCCAGTACATATGACCAGGCGCTCCAGAAGCAGTTCGATAGACATTCGGTGTCGGCAGGTCGGCGGGGCCGAGTTGACGAAACTTATTGTCGTTAATGTTGAGTGTAGGGTGGTGTTGGGCTTTCGCCAAAACCACAGATAGAACAGTGAGGACGACGAGGAAAAAACGAAGATTCATGTACAGTAGAACTTACTTAAGCGAAGCCTCCAAAGGTACGTGTAAAACTTGAAACTTAGCCTGTGCTTCAACTTGCTTAGCAGAAGGCTTGACAGTCAATAAACAAAGGTGCTCGGGGGGATAAAAACCAGCAGGCACACAGCTCTCCAGAATAGAAAAAGAGCATCGTCAAATGTTTGATGTTCACCAGACTTTCTAGCTTGAAATGCTAGTGCTGATGCTAATAGTCAGTACTGACAAAACACTACTCTCCCTGACGATCCGCCCACACGTTAAGAACGTGAGCTTTCAACGCATCATAGTCATAACCAATGTCCTTCATCTCACGTGGCAAATGGCGAACCGTCTCCAGCGCTTCAGGGAGTTCGAGTTTGCAAGCAAGTACTCGCTCAACGTCAGGTAAAAACTTACCCGGGTGAGCGGTACCCAAAACTATCCCTGGCACATCTTCAACTTCAGCTTGATACTTATCGAGTGCTAGCAAGCCAACGGCCGTGTGCGGACAGAGCACATAACCACCTTTTTCAGTTTTTGTCTCTGTAAAGCAGTTCGCCATTTGCCGCTCTGTTTCTTTATCATCGAAACTAACTGCGTAAACACTTTCTTTAAAAGTGTTCCACGTGGAACCAAAAAGATCCTCCATACGCGCGAAGTTGCTTGGAGCACCGACATCCATCGCGTTGGAAATCGTACGAACCGATGCCTTTGGTGCATAGGTCCCACTATTCGCATACCTAGTAACGGTGTCATTAGCATTGGTAGCGGCGATGAATTTATGTACGGGTAATCCCATACGTTCTGCAAGAAGTCCAGCTGTAAGGTTACCGAAGTTGCCACTCGGTACACAGAAGACAGGATCACCCTTTTCGCCTGCAGCTAGCCATTGTTTATATGCGTCGACATAGTAAAATGACTGAGGAATCAACCGAGAGATATTAATAGAATTGGCTGAACTAATATTGACACAAGCCCGCAGGCCTTCGTCTACAAAGGCTTGCTTCACCATCGCCTGGCAATCATCAAAAGTGCCATCGACGCGCAGGGCTGATACGTTACCTCCTAGAGTAGTGAGCTGCGCCTCTTGAATGTCCGAGACCGCACCTTTTGGATACAAGATGATAACGTCGATAAAGTCACTTCCGTGAAAACCAGCTGCCACAGCACCACCTGTGTCGCCGCTCGTTGCTACTAAGATAATCAAACGCTCGCCTTTTGCTGCAAGCAATTCGTCCATGACTCCCGCCATAAATCGAGCGCCAAAATCTTTGAAAGCCAAAGACGGACCATGAAAGAGTTCAAGGATGTATTGATTTGAACCGTCGCGTTCAGAACGACGCAGCGGAACAAGTGGCGCAGGAAAATCAATAGCGGCCTCAACAAGTGCCTCTATTCTGTCTTCTGGAAGTGAATCGCCCAGAAGGTTCTTGGTAATGGCGACGCCTATCTCAGCAAGGGACAGGTTCGGCAATGCTTCCCAAAAAGATAAAGGCAGCTGTGGGATATCAACCAGCATGTAGAGTCCTCGGTCTTTCGGCAGTGCCTGAAAAACAGCTGTCGCAAAATCAGCTCGCAGGGTAGTATTGTTGGTCGAGTATAGTTTCACGTGGAACGTTGTCTAATGATGTCAGATCCCAGGACCTGCAAAAGGGTACTAAAAGAAAGACTAGATGACCTTTGCACCAACAGGATTGATGCCACTTTGGTGGACCTGACAAGTAATGCCATGCTTCGCCCAGATCGAACTGATAGCTACACCGCAATTCTCAGCCACATCAGCATTCGGACAGAAAGCGAAGACGCTTGGTCCAGCGCCACTGATACTACAACCTAATGCACCAAGATCAAAAGCCTCAGATTGCAGCTCATAGAAATGGGGAATCAACTTAGATCGCTGTGGCTCGATGATGTGATCTTTGAATGATCTGCTGATAAGCTCCAGGTCGTTATTGTATAGGCCAATGATCAAACCACCAAGGTTAGACTGCTGCTTGATGACGTCTCCGAGTAGCACACTATCGGATAGAATAGCCCTTGAATCCTTGGTGAGAATCTCAATATCCGGGTGTACGACACATACACGAAGACCATCTGGAACAGGAATACTTTGGACATCTAGCGTTAGTCCATCACGGACAAGAACGATTCCTCCGAGTAGGCTAGGGGCGACGTTGTCCAAGTGCCAAGCACCATCAGCAACTTGCTCACCCATGGCAGTGAACTTCAGGAGCTCATACTTGGAGAAAGGTCTGTCGAGCAACTCATTTACAGCCATCGCTCCTGCTACAGCACTTGCTGAAGAACTACCCATGCCCGATCCAAACGGCATCTTTTTGTGGATCTTCAAAGACACACCTGTACGCACATTTCCAACTGCTTCAAGGACCGCCTGGGCCGCGCGACCTGCAGTATTCTTTGCAGGAATTAACGGAAGCTTGCCTCCATCGCCCTCTATTGAGGCTATTGTTATGCCAGGAGTATCACAAAACTCCGCATACACCTCATCTCCAGGTCCGTCAAGACAGAGTCCTAGCGTATCATATCCAACCGCCAGGTTGGCAACTGAGGCTGGCGCGAATACACTTACTCCCATGACTGTAGGTTTCCGATCATGATTATTTCAGCGAAGACGCCAGCTGCGGTGACAGAAGCTCCCGCGCCTGGACCACGCACAACTAAGGGTCTTTCTGAATACCGCTCCGAGGTAAAGACGATCATGTTATCTGAACCACTAAGGTGGAAGAATGGACTGGAAGAATCTACTTCTCGAAGGCCAACACTGGCCTTACCGTTGACAAGTTGACCAAGCATTACGAGTGCATTTCCACGCGACTTCACCTCGGCGTAACGCTTTGCTAAAGCTTCATCATCCTTGTTTCGTAGGACCTCAAAAAAGTCTTCTACGGTGGCAGCTTCAAATGCCTCTTTTGAAAGGAAAGGCTCGACACTGACATCGTCTAGTTCTATCTGATGTCCGGCCTCACGTGAGAGAATGACGATCTTACGTTGTACGTCTTTACCTGACAAATCAATGCGAGGGTCTGGCTCAGTGAAGCCCTTTTCACCAGCCTCTGCGACGACCTCACTGAACGGTCTTATACCGTCATAGGTGTTGAAGATGTAGCTTAATGACCCCGAAAGCACGCCATCGATACGATGAATAGTATCACCAGAAGTATGCAAGTCATTCAATGTTCCGATGACAGGTAGCCCTGCACCAACATTGGTTTCATATCCGAATACGGCTGAATTGGAAGCGGCAATTTGTTTGAGGCGCGAGTAACGCAAGAAGCTTGAAGACGCAGCTACTTTGTTCGGCGTGGAGATAGAGATACTTTCTCCGAGCAGGCGCTCGTAATGCTCGGCTACTCCACCAGAAGCAGAGCAGTCTACAAAGATGCTATTCGTGAGATTGAGATCTACCGTCCGATCGATAAAGGCTTGTAAGTCGGCTTTATCACCTTGCGCGTCGAGCATTTCAGACCAAGAAGAAAGGTCTATACCTTCCTCATTGAACATCATTTTTCGCGTATTCGTAAGTCCTACCAAGCGAATATTTAGCCGTCTGTTTTTGCGTAAACGGTCTACCTGATCTGCCAATTGTCGCATAAGCTCTCCAGCAATCAAGCCTGTCCCAACGACAAAAACATTGATGTCTCTTTCGTTACTCAAGAAGAAAGCATCATGCAAAGCGTTAAGTGCTTTTGCCACGTCAGACTCAGGGATGACTACAGAGATATTGAGCTCACTAGATCCTTGTGCAATGGCCACGCAATTGATACCGTTTCGTCCCAAGGCTTGGAACATGCGACCAGAAATACCTGGACGAAAACGCATCTGTTGACCGATAATGGCGACCACCGTAAGCTTCGATTCTACCTTAATCGGACGGATAAGACCACCCTGCATTTCGTAGGCGAATTCATTTTCGACTTTACGCCGGGCGATCTCTGCTTTATCTGGACTTACAGCGAAAGTGATGTTGTGCTCGCTTGAGCCTTGGGTAATGAGTATAACGTTGATGTTGGCGCGCGCAAGGGCTCCAAAAAGTCGCCCTGAAATACCGACCACACCGAATAGACCAGAACCTTCGAGGGTGAGTAGGGAGATTTCTTTGATTGAAGAAATACCCTTAACCGCTCTTCCTTTCGGATTACTGTCGCCACTGATCAGCGTACCTTCAAAATCTGGCCTGAAAGTGTTTTTGATGTAGAGTGGAATACCAACTTTCATCGCTGGCTGGAGCGTCGGTGGGTAAATGACTTTCGCACCGAAATGGGACATTTCCATCGCTTCGGCGTAGGAAAGCTTTGGAATTGTAAAGGCTTTTTTGACCGCCCGTGGATCGGCAGTCATAACACCATCTACATCTGTCCAAATCTCAATTTGCGTAGCTTTCAATCCGGCAGCAAGAAGAGAAGCGGTATAGTCTGAACCACCTCTTCCGAGCGTGGTAGTTAGTCCTTTAGTGGTTGAACCAATGAATCCTGTTACGACTTGGACACCTCCGTTGGTGCGGAAGTGCTGCTCTATGGATTCATAGGTTTTCTCAAATCGCACGTTCGCACTACCGAAACGCTTGTCTGTTTTGACCACTTGGCGAGCGTCTAAATACTGGGCGTTTATGCCTAGTTCCTGCAGCGCACGAGAAATGATGAAACAGGAATTCCGTTCACCAAAGCTGAGGACGTAATCCAACGTCCTAGAGCTAGCTTCTCTAACAAGGAAAACACCTTGCAAAAGTGAATAGAGCGTGTCGTGATTTTCCTTTACTTCTTCAAGAAGCCGTTTTTGCCGATCACCTGTGGTGAGATGCCTTGCGGCATATTCGTGGCGATCACGAAAGGAGGCCATTTCTTTTTCCCAAGCATCATCGCCTGCTTCAGCCTTTCTGGCCATTTCGATGAGCGTATCAGTGACGCCACCAAAAGCAGAAAAGACGACACAGAACTGCTCGCCACGGGTATAATAATCCTTCAATATTGCAAGGAGACTAGCAATACGTTCAGGAGTGGCGACAGAACTGCCGCCAAACTTTAAGACCTTCATGTAAGGGAAGTGTTTCAAAATAATGTTCCACGTGGAACACTACAATCGGTTTACGTACGAAGGTAGCGTCGGGATGCAATCGACGCTTAGCTTATAACAACAAAACTGAAAAATCTGATGAATCAAATTCTCCTCGCTAATACTACGCCTCGAGCAGACCTAAAGCAAACTCTTCTGCCTCGCGCATAGTCTTCGCCTCTTCTTCTGTTTTATCTCCAAGACCACACAAATGAAGCAAGCCATGAACAAATACTCTATTGAGCTCATGAGCTTCAGTAACGTTGAATAGTCCTGCATTCTCTTTAACACGTTCAAGAGAAATATAACACTCTCCTTCTATTACCTCAGAAGATGAATCACCAAAGTCGAAGGTGATTATATCTGTATACGTATCATGATTTAGGCGCTCAATATTCATATCCAACAAATACGCATCGGAACAAAGAATATACAAAAGTGAATCTACAGACTTGCCGTAGGTTTTGGCGACAGCTGACAGCCACGCAGAAAGTGCAGTCGAATCAAACGATGGGAACTCGACATCAATGACAGCGAAGTCGATGCCTTTATCGAGGCTATCCTCATCTGGAATAGAAGGAAACTGCATCTTTAGTTGAGGCGCACCCCGAGAATCTTTGAACCTGTGAGCTGTGGAATTAGCGC
>CALDUE010000021.1 GCA_937923485.1 uncultured Saprospiraceae bacterium | reverse complement strand
TAGATTTCGCATAGAAAAAGGTAAAGCTTTCGCTAAAACAAGTAACGTATTGAAGCGCTGTCTAGGTACATGAGAGAGTAAAGGTATTTGGGTATCGGATTTCGGATTTCGGATTTCGGATTGCTAGTAGGGACGCAAAATGGGATTTGGGATTTGGGATTTGGGATTTGGGATTTGGGATTTGGGATCGCTAGTAGGGACGCAAAAAGGGATTTGAGATTTGAGATTTGAGATTTGAGATCGCTATTAGGGACGCAAAAGGGGATGTGAGACGTGAGATTTGAGACGTGAGATCGCTATTAGGGATGCTTAACCAGCGGCTTCCGTCCCGCAGTATTAAGGGGCATTTTTAAATGATTCCCCACGCGCCCCAAACGAGCGTCACGACCTTTGCTCCTTTGCGAAATGGCGCAGCCATGCGTTGCGGTTCAAAAAAAAGATTGCGTCAGCAACACGCTGTGCGAAATGGCGCAGCCATGCGTTGCGGTTCAAAAAAAGATTGCGTCAGCAATACGCCGTGCGAAATGGCGCAGCCATGCGTCGCGATTCAAAAAAAGATTGTGTCAGCAATACGCCGTGCGAAATGGCGTAGCCATGCGTTGCGGTTCAAACCACGTCAACCAAACGTAAACCGCAAACCATTTCTAATCGCGTACACCGTTTTGTTAATACCCACAGGTGGTACTGCATCATAGACGATATTGAAAGTGGTGACGAGTTTCAGGTTTTGGCGCAAGCTGACCTCAATATTCCAGTCAGAGGAGATGCGGATGTCCGAAAACCTACCGACCCGCGGCTGGAAATACGTCGTCGTTGAAATCGAAATATAACTTGCCGCTTCAGGTGTATAGGAAGCTCCGATGTAGCTAGAAACCCGAATGTCACGGTGAATTTCTATGGAATCAACCGTTTCGCGTTCGCGTTCGCGCACGACCAATAGGCCCGTCACCAGGTTGGCATTATCAGAATCAAGAACTTTAAAACGCGGACCGACCCCGATCAACCACCGCGAAGCAATCCCGTTGACACGATTTTGCTGCAGCTGCGTGAAGCCTTCTAGACTCAGCCAATCCGTCACGTAACGGGTATATCGAAAATGCCCGAAAGCAAAGTTGACCACATCAGATTCACTCGCTTTCACAAAGCCTGTTTGGGATACCAATAAGTAGACATTTGAATCCACTCGATTTTGTACGTGCGCGTTTCCATTCACTGAGAAAACAGTACTCTGATTACTCTGTAAGTTCAAGTTGCCATCGACCGAGCCCGACCATCCTTGCTTAGAACTTTGAAGCCGCAAGCGTTCGATGTTGACCACTTGAGCATTGATCAAACTCGTCTGCACAACGAGCAAGAGCAGGAGTATGAATAGATTTCGCATCGGGTGAGAACCAATTTTAGTGCACTCAGATCGCCTATCTCTTAACAGACCTTTGAGCCTGACTAAGATTTCCTAAAGTCACTTTAGGCAAATATGAACGGAAGAACCTTAATTTTGCAGCAACATCGGCATATGGTCCTTCATAACAAAATCAATACAGACGAACTACGCGAAAAAGCGAAAGCAAGTGAAGTGCCACGCACCACGCTTAGTTTCTATCGCTATGTGAAGCTTGAAGACCCAAAGGCTTTCCGCAATGAACTGTACAAGCAGTTCGATGCGCTTGAAGTACTTGGACGAATCTACGTTGCCGAAGAAGGGATCAATGCACAGGCTAGTGTGCCGACTGCAAATTTTGAGGCCTTCCGCGATTATGTCAATTCAGTTCCTGCGTTGAAGGACATCCGCCTCAACCTCGCCGTCGAAGATGATGACGCAAGTTTTTTCAAGCTCATCATCCGTCTTCGTCCAAAGATTTTGGCCGATGGACTTGATGATTCAACCTTCGATCCTGGCAATAGTGGAGAGCACCTCGATGCAGTAAAGTTTAATGAAATCGCACAGCATCCAGACGCGGTGATCATCGACATGCGCAATCACTACGAGCATGAGGTTGGTCATTTTGAGGGTGCGGTCAAACCAGCCGTCGACACCTTCCGTCAAAGTCTACCGATCGTCGAAGACATTCTCGATGGCAAGCAAGACGCTCCTGTACTTATGTATTGCACCGGCGGTATTCGCTGTGAGAAGGCGAGCGCTTGGTTTAAGCATCGTGGCTTCAAGCAGGTTTACCAGCTCGATGGTGGCATCATCAATTATGCGCGGCAGGTAGAGAAGGAAGGTTTAGACAATCGCTTCCTCGGCAAAAACTTCGTCTTTGACGAGCGCCTAGGCGAGCGTATTGGCGAGGAGGTCATCAGCAAATGTCACCAATGTGGAAGTCCAAGTGATCGCCACATCAATTGCGCCAATGACCTGTGTCACTTACTCATCATTCAGTGTGAAGCTTGCGCCAAAACCTATGAGGACTCGTGTTCCAAAACCTGCGCTTCATATGCGAGTATGGAGAAAGAGGAGCGCAATGCAAAAGGCCTAGGACTCACCTTTAACGGACATCGCTTTCCGAACGGACATTATCGAAGAGATATGGGGGAGTTACCGTTGGAGTAGGGTTTGAGACGTGGGACGTGGGACGTGGGACGTGAGACGTGAGACGTGAGACGTGAGACGTGAGACGTGAGACGTGAGATCGCTAAGTAAAACGAAAGCCAACAACACCCACCCTTGCAATGGCCGAAGGCCAAACCCTCTAAAGGCCTACGCGTACTGACTTTACCTCTCGGCTCTGCGGCCTTGGCTCCTTTGCGAAGACCGTAGGTCGCTTAGCGAGAATCAGCATTAATAATCTAAAACGTGAGACGTAAGATTCCGCCTACAGTTCCCGAATCCGAATATTTCGATACCACACCGGATCGCCGTGATCTTGAAGCCCGATGAGCCCAGAGGTTGATTTACCGAAATCTTTGAAATCTTTAAACTTTGAATCAGCAACCATCGCCATCCATGCTTCACCACTTGGAGCGTACTCAACTACTTTCTGACCATTCATCCAGTGCTCGACTTTATCGTCTGTTACTACGAGACGAATCTTATTCCATTCGCCCGCAGGCTTGACTGCTGTACTGTCTGCTGCGATCATGTCGTAGAGGTCCCCTGCACGGTGCTTATAGAACTTCCCATCGGGATGACACGGGTCTAGCACTTGCATCTCAGGTCCGGTGAGCCACATGTAATCATTGTCTTCTGTTTCAACAATGTTGTAGATGATACCACTGTTGCCGCAAGGGCCGATTTTCCACTCCAACTCGAGTTCGTAATCGTTGTAAACCTCGTCAGTAACGATATCTCCGCCACCAATCACTGCCCCGTTTTCATCTTTATTACTCGCGTCAAGGTGAAGCATTCCATCCTCCACAATCCAAGCCTCGCCGACGTCATCGCCACCATATTGGTGCCAAGCATCCAAGTTTTCTCCATCAAAAAGCACTTCCCATTCAGCTGCATTAGAAGCAGTATCGGGAGCTTTGGTAATCTCAGAAGTGACCTCTTTCCCCTTACCACCACAGGCAAAAACGAGTGCAGCAAAGGCTGGGAGTAATAAATATTGTAGGCGCATAGTGCTAGGTTTCTGTAGAGCAAGAAACAACAATCGAACAAAAAACCATGAAGTATTTTTGAGTTTCTAATTCCAGCTATTAACCGTCCCATTGCAGACCCTAACCGACTTCCTTTCCCGCCCTGTCAACAATGCCCCACTGGTCGTATGGCGCATCTTCTTTGGGCTATTGATGCTGACGGAAAGTTGGGGTGCGATATTGACGGGATGGGTTCACAAGAACCTCATCGACCCGCAGTTCAACTTTCCTTTCATGGATTTTGGCTGGTTGCAGCCACTACCTGGATACGGGATGTACGGCTACTTCTTTGTGATGGGTTGTGCTGCCCTTGGCGTCTTGCTCGGTTGGCGGTATCGTTATAGTGCAATTTTGCTAGCAATATGTTGGTCTGGTGCCTACTTCATGCAAAAGACGAGCTACAACAACCACTACTACCTGGCCGTATTGCTGTGCTGGTGGATGGTTTTTCTACCGGCAAACAAGCGCTTCTCCTTAGACGCTGCTCGAAAAGGAGTAACTATGTACGTCCATCGTTACTGGGTTACAGCTTTCGCCAAAACCCAACTTCTGATCGTCTTCACCTACGGGGCGTTGGCCAAGTTCTATCCTGGTTGGTTGAATGGAGATTTCATCGAACAGAGCTTTAATGGAAAGGCTAGCTATTGGCTGATCGGACCGCTACTTGCCCAAGACTGGTTTCAATGGTTTATCACGTATGCGGCGATTGCTTTTGACGGGCTGATCATTCCCATGTTGTGGTGGAAACCGACGCGCAGGCTTGCTTTTCTAGGTCTCATTTGCTTCAACCTCTTTAATTCAGCAGTCTTTCATATTGGCATCTTCCCCTACCTCGTATTGGCATTCACGGTCTTCTTTTTCGAACCTTCTTATATCGAAGGTTTATTTAGGGTTCCTAAAAAGTCTGTTGATCAA
>CALDUE010000020.1 GCA_937923485.1 uncultured Saprospiraceae bacterium | reverse complement strand
AATCCATTCCTGCATTTACGCCTCGGACAATCCCTTTTTGAACTTGACGAAAAGGATGCTGCTGCAGAGGAATTGACGCGTGCCTACGGACTTGAGGGAGCTGAGCTTTTTGAGGAGGATGACGTGAAGTACCTCGACTTTTTGCGGACTAAGATTGAGATGTAAAGCTAGAAAAGGCTAGCTTTCATATTTCAGTGCGGGACACTTAATACAATTTTGGTTGAGCACACGCACAGAGCGCGAAAGCCGTGCTCAATCGAAGAGCGGATTAGTTCAAAAACGCCACGCCAACACCCGTCTCACTTTATTTCCAGAGGCTAACTCAACCACCCGTTTTTCAGTTGGTTTGTTTTGGCGAAAGCTGTTATCGGCAATCTTCAAATAGCCCTTTTGAGAGACGAGCGTGGTAAACCAACCGACCTGCTTGGCATAGCGACTCGACTCGGAAATCATCTTGCGCAAGAAGGCAGGCTCTCCACCTTTAGTCCACAATTCATTGGATTGACCACCGAAACTGAAACCTGCTTTTTCATCCTTCCCGAGGTTCTTCCATTTCAGAGCAGAGGCTTGTTCGGCCGCTTCTGCAGAAACGAAAAACGGAGGATTGCACATCGTGAACGCAAAGTGGTCGTTTGGTCGAATAATACCTTGGAAGATGTTTGCAGGCTGTGGCTGTCGGCGCAAGTCCACTTTCCCTTGAAGACGTTTATTGAACTTGGTGATCGCCTCAGCACAACGCAATGCTTTTTCGTCTGTATCACTAGCAACGAAAGACCAACCGTAGCTACCAGCACCTAAGATCGGATAGACCAATGAGGCACCCGTTCCGATATCAAGACCAGTAATCTTCTTCGCTTTTTTATCCTTCGATACGTCTTGCAATAGGTCGTTGAGCACATGAATGTAGTCCAGTCGACCAGGCACTCCGGGGACAAGATTGCCTTGTGGGATATCCCAAAACTGCAAGCCAAAGTCTGCCATCAGCAAGGCCTTGTTGAGCAATCGAACGGCCTCTGGCTTCCCAAAATCGAGCGTCATGCCTCCATGATGCGTCTCGATCGTGTATTCACTCAAGGCAGGAACCACCTTGGCGAGGCGATCTAAGTCATAAAAGCCTTGATAGCGATTTTTAGGGTGCATGCGGACGCAAAGATGCAAGTCCTTGCTATTACTTTGCGAACGAATGACGGCGCACAGTTCAGATGTACAGATTCCCTTTGAAGACTTAGCTCGGAAACTTGAAGGAGACCTTCGGCTAGATGCCTTGACCAAGACGCTGTACGCCACCGACGCATCAGTGTATCGACGTGTTCCCTTGGGAGTCGTCTTTCCAAAGCACACCAAAGACCTGCAGGCCATCATCGCCTTTGCGGCAAAACATGAGATCGGACTTATCCCTCGCACGGCGGGTACTTCATTGGCAGGGCAGTGCGTCGGTGATGGGCTTGTCGTGGATGTTTCCAAGCATTTTACGGAGATCATTTCAGTTGATGTTGAGGCAAAAACAGTCACCGTGCAACCCGGTGTTATTCGGGATGATCTCAACAGGTTTTTGCGAAAGCATAAGCTCTTTTACGGTCCCAATACGTCAACTTCGAATCGCTGTATGATCGGTGGGATGGTGGGCAACAACAGCTCAGGTTCTACGTCGATTCGTTATGGACATACGCGCGACAAGGTGCGGTCAATGACTGTTGTTCTTGCTGATGGTAGCATTTGTCGGTTCGGTGAGGAGTCAAAATCCGGCTTTCGCCAAAACACAACAAACACTGGACTTAACGGCAATATTTACCGATTGCTAGAGCGAGAGTTATCCGATCCTGTTATCCGACAGCGCATCGTTGATGACTTTCCGAGAGCGGAGATTAAGCGTCGAAATACTGGCTATGCAATCGATGCTCTCCTAGATGCAGACGCACTTACGGGAGAAGCGCATGGCATTCCGTTCAACATGGGCAAACTGCTTTGCGGTAGCGAGGGAACCTTGGCCTTTACCACGGAAGTAACACTCCAACTAGATGACTTGCCACCACCCTATGCGATGATGGTGGTCCCACATTTTAAAAGCGTTAAAGATTGTCTACGGATGGTTGTGCCAGCGATGGAGCATGAGCTCTATTCCTGCGAAATGCTCGACAAGACAATCCTTGACCTGACGCATGGAAATGCCGAGCAGACTAAGAATCGCCATTTCATTTCAGGAGATCCAGAAGCGATCTTGATGCTGGAGATTCGTGCGCACTCAATAGCTGAACTGAAAGTTAAAAATGAGCGATTACTTACATCAATCAAAGCAAGTGGTCTTTCGTACGATTCTCCAACTTTGGAGGCTGAATCCATAAGCCAAGCCATGGAGCTCCGCGCTGCGGGCTTAGGCATATTGGGTAATATGGTCGGCGACAAAAAAGCGGTTGCCTGCATTGAGGATACAGCGGTAGCTCTGCCCGATTTGGCAGATTATATCCAAGACTTCTCGGCCTTGATGGCTAAGTACGAAGAGAAGCCAGTCTACTATGCGCATGCGGGGGCAGGCGAGCTGCACCTGCGTCCGATCCTGAACTTAAAGAAGCAAGCTGATGTGGATCGCTTTCGAGAGATCACCACGGAGACGGCGCACCTGGTGAAGCGCTACGGCGGGTCGATGAGTGGCGAGCATGGCGATGGAATCGTACGTGCACCATACATCTCGCTCATTGTTGGCGAAGAGAATTATGCTTTGATGGAGCGCATCAAGCAAGCCTTTGATCCGAAAGGGATATTCAACCCAGGCAAGATTGTTCGTGCCTTTGCGATGGATGAAAAACTACGCTACGAGATAGACCGCGAAGAGCCTGTCATAGAAACCCTCTTCAACTTTTCGGATAGTGAAGGAGTCTTGCGTTTGGCCGAAAAATGCAATGGTGCCGGCGTCTGCCTAAAGCCGGCTGCTGCTGGGGGGACGATGTGTCCGAGTTACCATGCGACCAAGCAGGAGAAAGACTCTACACGTGGAAGGGCGAACGCTTTACGAGAGATTTTGACGAACTCTGATAAAGTCATTCGATTTGACTCTGAGGAGCTGAAAGAAGTCTTCGACTTATGCTTAAGCTGTAAGGGTTGCAGTAGCGAATGTCCGTCAACTGTCGATGTCGCCACGCTCAAGGCAGAGTTTTTATATCAGTATCAAAAAGCAAACGGGTCTACCCTACGTAGCAAACTCTTTGCAAATAACGACCGACTCAATAAGCTGGGTCGCAAGACACAAGCCTTGACCAATTTCATATTCAAGAACAAGGTGACGGCTGGCTGGCTCAAGTCGATGATGGGCGTCGCGCAGGCACATGAATTACCTTTATTGAGTGATCAATCACTGCGCACCTGGTGTAAGCAACACTTAAAGGCTTTACAACCTGCGCAGCCTCAAAAGGAAGTCTACCTATTTGTTGATGAATTTACCGATCAGCTCGATGCGGACATCGGCATCGATGCGATTCACGTCTTAACCAAGCTTGGCTACGGCATACGTGTAGTGGAGCATGCGATTAGTGGTAGAGCATTTATCTCGAAGGGTTTTTTAGAAGAGGCGAGGGAAGTAGCTATTCAAAACGTCGAGACCTTTAGTTCATTAGTAAGCGCGAATGTCCCTTTAATTGGCATCGAACCTTCAGCTATTCTCACGTTTCGAGACGAGTATCCGCGCCTGGTTGGTGATGGGACGAAGGCGCGCGAGTTGGCCCAAAATGTATTCCTCCTCGATGAGTTTCTCGCAGCAGAAATTGAAGTAGGTCGTATTACTGCTGCATCTTTTTCAAAAGAGAAAAAGCTCGTCAAGGTTCATGGTCACTGCCATCAAAAGGCGCTTTCTAGTGTCGCTTCTACCCTAGCCTACCTTGATCTTCCAGAGAATTACCATGTTGAATTGATTCCATCGGGTTGCTGTGGCATGGCAGGTTCTTTCGGCTATGAAAAAGAGCATTTTGAAGTTAGTATGGCGGTAGGTGAGCAGGTGTTGTTTCCGTCGGTACGCGCCACACCTGAGGCGACGGTAATCGCAGCGGTAGGGACGAGTTGTCGGCATCAGATCAAGGTAGGTACGCAGCGTAAGGCGGTGCATCCGATTAGCGTGCTGCGGGAATCGCTGAGAGATTAGTACTGGGGATTTGGGATTTCGGATCGCTACGCTGTCGGACTTGCTTTTGGTGCGCTTTTGCGCCAATATTTCGGTTCCAGCTAAGCCCAATATGCCTAGGTTAAGTGGAAGTGTATCTTAAGATTTTACAGGTACGTAGGATTTCGGATTTCGGATCGCTTTGCTGGCGGACTTGTTTTGAGTGCGCTGGTGCGTCAATATTTTGGTTCCAGCTAGGCTCGAATTGCTTAGGGTGAGTGGAAGTGTATCTTAATATCACCCATCCACTCAATGGGCAACGCGCCTCTTCGCGTAGGCTTCCTACTGTTTGAGCTACACAAGCGCCCAACTGCCGACGGAAATGAACAGAGCAAAGCACTAGTTTTAGGCTTCTTTCTACTTCAATCTTTGCTTGGCGTACCTCCTGCAGTTGATGGGCAGGGTGAGAATGATGCCAGCGTAGAATTTAAAGAGCTATCACAAGACTCCAAGCGAGTTAGGAAGTCGTCACCTGAAAAGAAGAATTTTGTTTCTTTTCTTCTGAAAAGAAAAGGTAAGAAGAGAGGGTGAGTGGAAGTGTATCTTAAGATTTTACAGGTACGTAGGATTTCGGATTTCGGATCGCTACGCTGTCGGACTTGTTTCGGGTGCGCTGTTGCGCTAATATTTTGGTTCTAACAAATCCCCATGCGACAATGCATAGGTCGTGATGAAAGGCGTAGTCTTTTTCTTATCGACAACGGTCAACCCCGCCTCTTGAAAAGTAGCCTTCCACGCCTTGGGAGACTGGAAATGAAAAGCACCTCTGGAGTAAACGAGGAAATTTGCAAGGTCGCGCTGATGCTCGGTCACATAGATTTTTCCTTCTGCTGCCAGCACGCGCCTAAGCTCTTTGAAAAACTGAATTCGTTCAGCCTTGTCGCGAATTTCGTGCGCAGAAAGCATGGCTACGCAGACATCGAAATGATCGTCTGGAAAAGGAAGATGGTCTGTTGATACAGAGACCGTTTTTGGAGGTAGAGGATATGCCTCTCGAGCACGTTTGATGGAAAGCTCCGTATGTTTTTCTGGATCGTAAAAATCGCAAACCTCAAGGGATAGGCTAGGGTAATGCTGTGTGATAAGTTCACTCGTCTCATCAAAGCCAGCATTGATATTGAGCAAGGTGCTACCACTAGGCACATCTGCAAGCCAAGTGAGCGAGTACAAGTTGGAACGGTCATAAATCAACCAAGAGACTGTCAAGGTTATCATCACATTGAGCGAAACGCTCCACAATGCCCAGTATCCAATGACTTGCACGGCAAATGGAGTCAAGCTTAATAATGGGTAGGCTATGGCGAGCGCGACCAAAAAGCCGACATAATAGTGCCAATTGAAGCGAACGACGTTAAATACCCCTTGCAGAGGTTTGCGTGTTAATTCCATCGTTTTACTACTCCTTGCTCCAGCAATATAGTCGCTGGCTGACCTAAATACCATTAGCTAAGGTAACTCTATCCAAGTCTAGGTTGAGTAAAATCCCGAGCGCTTGTTTGACGATAAGTACTGTACAAGAGTCTGGTTTTGGCGTAAGCTCAGAACAGTGACTGTAGGAACCGCTATTAAATCTCGATGATATGAAGACAGGCTCCAATACCTTCTTTAGAGCAAATTTCAAGTCGTCTACCAAAATACTGCTTGAGTCAGCACCATGACATAAACGAATAAAAATTTAGATGTATGTACATCTATATAAACCAACTAGGCGTTTACACCACATGGTACGATACATCATTCTCGCCGCTGTCCTTAGTCTAAGCTTTTTAGCTGCTGGCCCTCTTGTAATGAGTGCTGGTATTGTTACTACAGGACCCAATCAACCAGAAGAACTCGGAGCTGTCAACTGGCTACGAGATTACGATCAAGCACTTGCTGATGCTAATAAGTCGGGCAAACCTATTCTGATTCTTTTCCAAGAAGTGCCAGGATGCAGCAACTGCACAACTTACGGCAACAGTATCCTCAGCGAACCACTAGTGGTAGAAGCGATAGAGGACCTGTTTGTGCCGCTCGCTGTATTCAACAACAAAGGCGGCAAGGACGCAGCCGTGTTGAAGCGCTATGGCGAACCGTCATGGAACAATCCCGTGGTAAGAATCGTGGACGCTAATGGAAAAGACCTGGTTGACCGTATGCCAGATTTCAGGTCTGCTGCTCAGTTGAGTTCTGGGATGTTGAGTGCGCTGAGAAGGAGCAACAACAAGGTTCCTAGGTACCTTCAGCTTGTCAACGAGCAACATCAAGGTAAAGAGCAACGAACGGCGGTAGCAACCTTCCAAACAGCTTGCTTTTGGTCTGGAGAAGCGTATTTCGGCAAGCAAGAAGGTGTTGTCGGAACGGAAGCAGGTTGGCAAGATGGGCGCGAAGTAGTGCGTGTGGAATACAGCACTGAAGCAACATCAGAGAAAGCTCTAGAGAAAGCTGCAAACAGCCATCGCTACAGAAAGACGGAGAACGGGAAGTTTAGACTAGACCGTGAGCCGAAGTACTACCTGCTCAAGAGTAAGTATGCGAAGGTTGACATGTCTGAGTTACAAGCCAGCCGAGTAAACGCTTTGCTTGGAGAAGGAAAGGACCCAAGTCAACTACTTTCTCCTAGACAGCTGGCGATGATTTGATTCTTTCGGGATGCGACTAGATGGTTTTCCCGTATCCTCGCCTTCATGAGCACTAATCGTGAACGGTTTCAGGCCGAGATGCCAGGACATTTTTTTCTTGATGCTGATGAGAAGCAAATTGAAGCCTATCTCATAGAGCAGGGCGTGGTTCCGCGCAAGCGTCTCATGAAAAAGGGGGCGACAGTTGAGCAAGTAGAGCTCTTGCGTCTGAGTGAAATGGACTTTTCCGTACGTGTTCATTTTGGAGAAGGTGCCCAGCCGCACGGTCCAACCTTACTCATGAAGCAGTCCAGGCCTTGGGTCGAACGAAGACCAGAACTTGCCGCGCCAGTGAGCAGATCTCGGGCAGAGGCTGGATTTTTAAAGATGATGTCCCGCGTGTCTGCGCTATCTGAACAGACGCCTCAGCTGCTACATCACGATGCGGCAAATCACATCCTAGTCTTACGAGATTTTGGACGGAGTACAAGTTTGCAAGGTGCATATCAAGGTGATTCGCTCAACCGAGAAGTAAACAGCGGTGAGCAATTACTCACTGCTATGGTTGCTTACTTGAATACCCTACACGGTCATTTCCTTTTAAATCCACCCGTTCGCCCTGTGGTTAATAAAGGAATGCGAAAGTATGTGCATGCGTTGATGTTTGATTCCCCCTTTCGGGAAAACAAGCTTCAACTTGATTCTACCGCGCAAAAACGTGTAAACGATCTAGGAGAACGTTACATCGATTTTAAAGCGGGCGGTACGCTGCTCCATGGAAACTTCTCGTTTGGCAACATGCGTATTTGCGACGATGAGCGCAGTTCACTTCTCTTCACCGATGCTGTGTCGTGCATCACAGGACCTCCAGAGTTTGACTTTGGTATTTTGGCGGCGCACTTGCACTTGGCGGGGCATGCTAGCGCAGTTGATCAAGCAAGGGAACTGTATTCGGGCAAGCTAGATTGGCAGCTCTGGAAAGGCTTTGCAGGCGTGGAGATCGTGCGGCGAATTAGTGAGACCGCTGACTTGTCTAATGTTTCTTTAGGTCAAGAATTGCTACTAAAAACGGCCAAAAACCTGCTGATGGACTAGTTTTTAAGGTCCTCGACCGACGATTTAAAGGCTTGAAATCACAGAAAACATCTATATAAGTGATTGATCGTACGGGGCTTGTCAAAAAACGGGTGGAACAATACCATCACCTCTACGTTATCTGGTAGTTATCAGGAAAAGTTCCGATATTAGTGCCTGTTAACAGCGAGAGCTACATCGAGTGCCGAGCCGCTCGTTTAGTTCTTACCCTAAAAGATAGTGTTTCATAGTGCTGCCGGCTACTCATTCTTCGGAATGGGAGCCGGTTTTTTTGTGCTTAGACCGTCGGGCTAGGGGCTTGTGTGCTCTGCACAGGCTGGCTCAATCAAATTTTAACGCAGAGTCGTTGCTGCAATACTGCGGGACTTCGCAGAGAAGGGGGGCTGCTGAGCGGGGTGGATGGCTACGCTCCATTTTAACGCAAAGCGTCCTACGGACTGCGCAAGGGAGCAAAGGTCGCGATGTTAGATGTGCTAAGCAGGTCCTGTCTGACAACATCCTGCATTGCGACCTTAGCCCCTTTGCGTAGATAGCGTCAGCTATCCTTTGCGATTCAAAATACGTCCTAATTAGCAGTCCAACTTCTAGCAGCAAAGCGATCAAGGTACTTGTAGCACCAAATCTCACATCTTCAATCCCATCATGCTCTAAAGCTCAACAGCCTATTCCTGATATAGCTATCAAAATCTTGGCCTGGGGCTTCGGGGAAGAATTGGACTAAGGCAGGGAGGGCAAAAATCGGGAGTTTGTTTTCACGTAAGTAGGGTTCGTGCGCATAGAGTCGCATGGCATCCTTTTCTGTGGTGAGGATGATTTTTTTTGGGTTTTCAATCTCCTTAAAAAGTCGATTGATGCGGCCGATGTCCCGCTTGGTGAAGTCGTGGTGATCGCCGAAAGAAACGTCGTGGACTTCACCTACTTGAGCTTCGAGGTGCTGCTTGAGATAGTCTACCCGCGCGATCGCTGTGACAAGGAGTACATCCCAATCTGGACCGAGTTGGGTTGAGTACCGCGGGTCTTGGAAAAGCCAAGGTTGACCGTAGCCGTACTTTGAAAAGAAGATGCGTTGGTGTGGGCGAGCTTCCATGGCTTCGATGACGTCCTTGCGCTGCTCGTCAGTAAGGTCATCGGGACATTTGGTAATGACGATCGCATCGGCCCGGTCAGCTCCTGTACGCCACTCGCGGAGGCGCCCAGAGGGCATGAGTGAATCTGTCCAATATGGCCGATCGAACTCGGTGAGTAGCAGATTAATGGCAGGTTTTACCGCAAGGTTTTGAAACGCATCATCGAGAATGACAGTCTGTGTACGAGGTGCATATTGCAGCAAATTGGAGATGCCGAAGACCCGGTCTTCTCCAACCGTGATGGCCGCATTTGGGAATTTTCGCTTGAGCTGAAGCGGCTCATCTCCTACGTCTCGCGCGGTATCTGTCGCGTTGACCATTCGAAAGCCAGAGGTCTTGCGACCATAGCCACGTGAGAGTGTACCCACGTTGACATACTCCTGCAAAGTGCGCACGAGGTATTCGGTATGTGGCGTCTTCCCAGCACCACCGACGGAGAGGTTTCCGACGCTGATGGTAGGAATACTGAAGCTAGATCGCTTAAGGACTCCTGTGCGATAGAGTAGTAGTCGGATCTCAACGATGAGTCCGAAAACAGCCGCTAGTGGAGCGGCGAGTATGCTTAAGATCTTTCTACGCACGGGTGCAAAGAAAGGCGTACGCACCCCTTTGGGTTGCGAAAAGAGACGTGAGACGTGAGATTTGAGACGTGGGATGCTAATAGGGACGCTGAGAAAAGGACGTGAGATTTGAGATTTGGGACGTGGGATGCTAGTAGGGAAGCCATCGTGAGCTCCTAAGAACCGTCATTGTGACAAAGGCTTGAGGAACGAAAGCCGCACGGAGAAATCTGCTGGGGTAAGTGGGGTATTGCTAGGAGCAGGATTACGGTTTATTGGGCAGACCTCTCCGCTTCGCACGTACCGTTTTGAAACGCTAAGGCGGAGTGTGTAAGGCCGTGCTCCGGTCGAGGTGACCAAGTCCGCTTCGCACGTACCATCTTGAAACGCTAAGGCGGAGTATTTAAGGCCGTGCTTCGCTCGAGGTGACGGTTAGGCAGCGAGCGGGTTTGGTTCTTTGACTTCCATGGATTTACGATTGGGTTGTCGTTTGAGGAGGCAATGGCCGATAGCGCATTCTAGGCAACGACGGGGTTGACAGTAATTGGCGCGGAGAGTGAGAAGTGCCTGACTTTCAGCTGCGTTTTCGGCGACGATGCCGAGTGACTTCCACTGTTCGATGTAGCGATTACGTTCGGCAGGAAGACTTTCGAGTAATGCTAGGGCATTGTCTTCCAAGGTAGACTTGCCCTGCAAACGTCCATAGAGAAAGAGGAAGGGCGAGATGGCATTGATCAAGATCGTTTGGCCAGAAGCCTTGCCGATCACCTTACGTTTAGGTTTGCTTGGACGGTCAAGGAGGTAATGCGTTTTCCAGTATGGACTAGGCTCGTGACTAAACATCTTGAGCAGTTCTTTTGCTGAAGTGGTTTCCAGTACGCTATCAAATAAACGCGGTTCCCCTTTGAGGATTGCAGCCAATTGTACTAAGCGAATTTGCGGAAAACTCGCTGGGCGCAGTCCGCGAAAATTCCAAACGGATCGGGGTAGGGTAGTGAGGCCGTGTTTGTGTGCTAGGTGTTTGAATTCCCGTTGAAGTTGGCGTGGATACTCATCTAGGAAGTCTTCCTCAAGAAAGCCAGCCGTTCCAAGCAAAAGCGCTTCTAATGCGGTAATGTCAGTGCGGTATCGCTGCAACAAGGACAGCGGCAGTTTTTCCATGAGCATGTCCATAGCACCCGCATTGAGCGGCAGACCTAGACAACGTGCGACCTGATGAAAAAAGGCTGCATCCCAATCGCTTTTCTTACTGGCGAGGAGCTCATGCAATTCATTGGTTTTGCGTTCGAGTCGTTGTAGGTTCATGCGTTCGATCCATCCGTTGAGTACGAGGTCTGGAACTTCAGAGAGTCTGTCTTCACAGGGAATGGCATGTTCATTAGCTGCGAGGGCTTCGTAGCGATCGATGAGGATCGGGTCGACCAAATCTTTGAGCACAAGTGTCGGCAGTGCATTCCCTCGGGCATTGAGTACCGGTTCGTCGTCTTCCCAAACGACGTGGAGCACGACATTGTCGTACCCAGGATCGAATTGGTGTCGGTGGTGATGCCAGTCTGAGCTTTTGAGGTGCATCTCAATATGTCCTGCCCAAACCGTATCTGCGAGTCGAATTCGGCCTTCTGAAAAATCAGGTCCGTCGCCGATGTTGTAGTTTCCAAATTGTAGAATGTCGAGGGTTGCGCCGGTGGTCGTTTTGAGGTCAGTGCGGGAGAATCGGCGGGTGCGCCAGAGGTAGTGGATGAAGGCTTCTTTCATTGGTGAGGTTTGGGATGTTAAAAAGGTACTTTGGATTTCGGATTTCGGACCGCTTCGCTGGCGGACAAGACAGGATGTTGTAGACTATGTGTTGTATTAAGTTATTGCTTAGAAAGCAAATATTTTCGAAATGAAATGAGTTGTTTACTGATTGATAAAATATCTTTTTCTAGATAATCGATTTGTCCGTATCCAAACCTATTGGCCAATCTTAATTGAGTATCCACTTCGTAAAGAGACCCAATGGAAATAGAAACAAATCGAGCGGTATCTCTATTTGTACTCCGACCGCAGCCTTCGGCTAGATTCGAAGGAATACTGACAGCAGCACGTCTTAACTGGCTAGTCAGTCCGTATTTTTCATTGGGTGGTAAGTTTGAAGTATACTTGTAGATCGCTTCCGTAAAGGCAAGCGCCTGCCCGTACACTCTCAGTTCAGTGTATTTGTGCATGATATTAATTTTGGAAATGAATCTATTTTAGAAATTCAATCTTTCCTTTTTATTCCGACATCCGACATCCGACATCCGACATCCGACATCCGACATCCGACATCCGACATCCAGCAGCGAAGGGGTCTAGCTTAAAGCTACAGTCGTCGATAGATTTTGTACGTAGCCCCAAACTCATTCTTCCCCTCAGCTTTCTTATATTCTTCGCTTATTAATTTCCACTCGGAATCCTTAACCTCGGGGAAGTATACATCGCCTTCTGCATCGGTATGGACTTCAGTGAGGTAGAGCAATTCGGTTTGATCCCAAAAGAGCTTGTAGATCTCGGCACCACCGATAATGAAGATGGTGTCGGTGCCTGCTTCTTTGGCCGCAACTTGGGCGTCGAGTAGTGCGTCTTCTGGACTCAACGCTCGAACGATGCCACTCGCAATGAAG
>CALDUE010000019.1 GCA_937923485.1 uncultured Saprospiraceae bacterium | reverse complement strand
CGTCATGGAGCACGAGGCGTTCAAATCTGGCAACTTCGACACCGGCTTTGTCGGCAAGTATTGGACAGGCGAGATGCCGAAGGTATTGGAAGATGCCGAGGTTGCTGGAATCGGAAAGATGTTGTGGGAGATGGAAGTTGGGCGGGTGCGCTGATGAATATATCACTGTAGTCTCACCTTAAACGTCGAACCGTCAGATCGAGCCAATGGCTTTCATCAATTCTTTACAATCAGATCAACGGTTTCAATCTTTTTGCCGGTAGATCTGACGGTTCGAGGGTAATGTGAGGTCTTTGTACAATTCAAGATCTACAACATCACGAAGGTGAGCTGCAGAGCTGCGAATTCAATCGGCACGCTGATCCTCGCCGTATGGCGGGACTCGCGCAGAGCCTGCCCCATGTCCCCAAACATGAATCCACATATTACATATGGGACTTCGCGACCGCTTCGCAATGTCGAAGCTCCATCATCTCAGACTGCGAAGTAGTCGAACAGTTCTTACGTGGGGTCGAACGCGATAAGTCCATGCAATATCTACTAGCTGATGCTACCCTAACAGGCCAAAAATTGTCGCCGATTTTTTGCGACCCCACGCGTACAAAAGCCAAAAAGAAGGAGTGACTTCCACATCAGGTCAGCCCCATGTCCACAAATGGCCCCTTGACTTGAACTTGCCGAAGGTTCCTAGAACTGCTTGATGGGCCCAAAAAAGGCAAGTGCTATGCACATCGAAATAGTGGTGCTGATAAATACCTCTATTTACGAGCGAGTGCTTTCAGCGCTCCGAGCCTAACGGCACAGGCTAAAAATGTGGCGCTTTACATCAATCCAAGCTTATCCACAGAAGAGAACATTTACATCAATCCTACTTGCAAAGCCGCAGTGCTATTCGTAGGTTGTTGCGACAAGCTGTTTATCAGTATCATTCATACTAAAAAGTAATTCATGGGCGCGAGTAGGTTAGGATTTTATGATGTCCCAAATGTTGAGTGTCGACATTGTGGTGAGACGAGTTTACACAGAGTAACAGCTTTTGGAAAATATTTCTCACTTTCAATCGTCCCCATGTTTCCAACAGGAGTGACCATGACTGCTGAGTGTGAACATTGCAACAAAACGATACCTCAACACGAATTTCCTCCTGCACTAAATCAGCAGTACAAACCGAATAAAGCGCGTTTAAAGCGCCCTTGGTGGCATTATGCTGGAGTGGCTGCAATAGCAATTTTCTGGATCTTTGGTTTAGTGAGTAATGCGATAGACTCTCTAGACCCTAGAAGCGAAATGCTCAAAAATGACATCGCTCAGATGAGAAGAACCCCTCTAGAATCCGATACACTCGCCACGAAATTATCGACAATGTATATGGTTGCCACGATTGGTGACCAACTAGATGAAGCTGACTTTAATTACCTCGTTAAAGTCAAAGGGGATAATGCATTGATGTTGGTTTCTATTCCTACCCTCGACGATTATGACGAGGAAAGCCGAGAACAAATGATGGAGGTTATGGAGATGGTAGCTGATCAACAATTCGACCTGTTGACCAAGAATATGTACTATGGCCTGAGAAGTAGCAATAAAAATCTTGTTGTCAAAACACCAACGAATTACATCGTCGACGACAATATTGCGAACAGCTACTTGTATGACTTTTATGGAGCGAAAGAGTAGTACGCTATGGTGAACTGCTAGTGCGAGTCACCCAAGTTCATGAATTTCAATCTTTCGATCTTACATATCGTGAGTAACGTCGGTAGTCCTGACGGTTTATGCGTAAGTGTGCCAGTAGGCCACAAACCCAAATCTCTGCGCAACCGTTACTGTCCAAACTGTTGCACACCCAATGATTCTCGAAAGACGTCATTTTGACATAGCCGACAAAACCGTGTTCGAGCGACTCAAATTGGGTCACCCCTTGCGGAAGAATGCCGTTTTCGAAGACACCGCTTGCTTTTTGTATTCCAAGCAAGGGCACTCAAACCTCACCAGCGCTAATGAGACCATACATATTAGCGCCGAAGAAAGCGTCTTACTGAGCTGTGGAACCTATTTCAACGACTACTTGAAAAAGGACACCAATCACTTTGCGAATACCCCACTCGATGAGGCATTCAAGAAGTTTGATTGGCAACCAAGTCAAGCAACAACCTAGAATAAGAGTCTACAAAAAAGGCTGACCTCAGATTGAGGTTAACAATTTTCAGAAGTGAATCGAGCCTGTCTAAGCGTTCGGTGTCTCAAGAAATCTAGTGATTTCCGCAAGACATTGAACTCCTAGGCAGACTTTTTTATTGGGGTTTTGGCGAAAGCTGAGAACGCTTTAGTTCAACAACATTACCATGTGTGGCGCAACAGATATAAACGCCGTAAGATAAAATTCCTACTAGCAGCGACACAGATGCTAAACCTCCTTTTTAGAAGCGCAGCAAGTACGATTGTGTAATATGAGATTGGGATCGGACTTATGAAATCCTTATGTTCGTTACCCATAGAATATCATAATGACCGAACTTGAAAATCAAGGAGCATTAGGGCTTCTGACGCCTTCTCCCTATCTTATTAAGCTACGAGACCACCTAAAGTCACGAACAAAAACATGGAAATGGTTTGCGGCGACAGAGATAAAAGAAAAGCAAATCGCTGAATTCAAAAGTGACCTCCTGAAAAATACGTACCGGATGGATAAAGAATCTGCTCCGGAGTTGTACGACATGGCCGACGTCGCTTGTAAAAAGCTTGCAATCTCACCTGAGATTACCTTCTACCAATTGATGAATCACACAGGGGTAAATGCCTCAATTTCTTCTATTGCTAACGAGGCTCATATAGTCTTGACTGGTCCGCTTTCCACCTTACTAGATGAAAAGGAAATGCTCGCCGTCATCGGACATGAACTCACTCACCATTTGATGCACAAGATGGACGGTGAGGAATTTGAAGTTGCCACTCGCTGCATTAATACAATGGCCAACGATGCATCAAGTTCCGACGAAATGAATGAGTCGGCGCGAGTCTTCAACTTGTACAAAGAACTTTTTTGCGATAAAGGAGCGTATCACGTTACAGGAGAACTAGCACCTGTGATTTCATCGCTATTAAAGTTAAGTACACTTGGAAATGATATAAGCGTAGAAAGTTATTTAAATCAAGCCAAAGAACTGCTTGATGACGAGAAAGCAGATGATTCTGTAACGCATCCTCTCAATCATATTCGTGCCTTATCTCTACATTTTCTAGAAACGGATAGAACTGAGCGAGAAAATATCTTGGAAAAATTGATCCAAGGAAAATTAGACTTAGCTCGACTCGATATTTTCCGTCAGAAGGAATTAGAAGACCTTACGCATCGGCTCATTCAATGTATTTTGAGTCCTCGTTGGATTCAATCAGAATCTGTCAAGCTGTTAGCAAAACAGTACTTTATAGATTTCTACAATCAGCCTGACCTTGTAGATATTAAGTACCTAAAGAATAAAATTGACAACAGCGCCTTATCAATCAAGCGATATTTTAGCCATGTACTTTTAGACTTTGCGATGGTCGACAAAGAGCTAGAAACCGCACCGATTGGATACACACTAGAAATTTCCGAGCTTCTTGGTATTCAGAAAGAATACGGAGAAGCGATTAGAAAAGAACTTAAAATCACGGTGAAGACCTTTAGGGATTTAGAGAAAAAAGCAATGGGCGAACTTGAAGGTTTGTCAGAAGGACACGCTTCAGGAATACACAGAGACTAATGAAGATATCAGAATTTACTGCTCAACTGAAGCATATTGGACTACCAACCAGTTTGGACTTTAAAGCGATTACAAAAACCTTCCTCAACGAAGTGCACGCAGCACACGCTGAAAATCATGTGTTTACGCTTGTAGGTCAAGACAAAGTTCGAATTGAGGATATGCGATTAGAACTCGTAGATCGTCGATCGACTTCTCCTAAAAAGCAATCTGGAAACCTCTTTAAAAAGCAACAGGTTTCTAAATATTTAGAAATCACCGAAAGTCACGTCGTGGAAATCGACGCGAACAGCGGACAGTGGAATAACCACAAGGGCGTCTACGAACTAAGTGAACTTGACGAGAAAAAACCGCAACGTCCATACTTCCTCTCAGGTTATAAGTCTTGGGAGGAACAACGAGGGCACTATGATCCACTCACTGAAATATTTCACTGTGGTCTTTATTTAGCAAGTATTGCATTCGGTTTAGATTTTGAGGAAAAGTCTGAAATGGCAAGGTTTGCGAACAATCGCGAACAGCTTCATAAACTTAACAATGACCTCCATCCGAGTATCTTGAACGTGATTCGAGATATGACAACTTTATATCGAGAAGATCGACTTCAAACTTTAGAGGATGCTATTCTGCGCATTGAAGACTTCAGCACCTTTAACCCAGAACTTAATTCTGACCTGACCACATCAATTGATTATAAGCAGAAAAAAGAGAAAGGCCGCAAAGCATTTATCATGGACAGACTAAAGAGTCGACTCTATGATATCTCTCGCCGCAACAGACTGATCTACCACAGGACACAGAAGAGCTTTGTCAACTTGACGGTCAGCTCTGTTCCGTTACTCCTAGACTATCGTAACATCGACGAGAGCAATCTCTTTTACTGGAGTAAAACTGTGCGCAAGGCTGTTGTCGACATGAAGAAGATTAACCTGAACAAGTTTCTTCATCTCAAGGATACTCCATACGTCAGTAGTCAACTTGATCGCATAAGACTAGATGCACGTAAGAGCGTGAATGAGTACGGATTCAGCCAACTGCGATTAGTAGTCGCCTACCTGCATTGGTTCAACTTAAAGGAGAACAAGGACGAGAAAATTCAGTCGCCACTCCTTCTGCTTCCCGTCAACTTAAATAAGGCTAAAGGTGTCAAGGATCGATTTGAAATGAATCCAGAGGATAATATCCTCGAAGTCAACCCAGTACTTTCACACTACCTCAAGGACCTCTACGACATCAAGCTGCCAGAGCGCCTCGACCTAAACGAGCACAGCATTGAAGATTTGATCAATGACATTAGGGCACAAATTGAGCGCAGCGATACTGGAATTGAAATTGAGTGGAAGAAATTACCACGCATAGAACTGATCCATAGTATCGCTAAGAAGAACTTCTCAATCAACATTCGCAAAAGCATGCGGGCGAGAAGCGGTTTTAGATTAAGTGATTATAGCTACTCTTATGCCGACAGTGATTTCAGACCACTTGGCCTTGAAATCTTCAATAAGAAGGTGAGATACCGCAACAATCAACTTGAGTACCTCATCAATGAAGATTTAAGCCCTGAAGAAAATCACTTCGCTCAGACTAGAGAGCGCAGTATGTACTCTTCAACTATTTCGGGAACCCAGAATCCTTATAAATGGGAAATCGACACGTGTAACATGACAATCGGTAATTTCAATTATCGAAAAATGAGTTTAGTCAATGACTATGAGAAAATACTCGAGGAGAAGTTAGAATCACCAGCTTTTTCAGAGCTCTTTTCAGAAGATCCGAAAATCTTGAACGTTGAAAACGTTGACCGTTCATTACTGCAGGACTATTCAATTATTGATAGTGATCCGACTCAAAGTAATGCAGTAGCTTTTGCATCAAGCGGCAAGAACTATATCATTCAAGGTCCTCCTGGCACGGGCAAATCGCAAACGATCACCAATCTCATAGCCTCTTTCATCGCTCAAGACAAAAAGGTGCTTTTCATATGTGAAAAACGAGCCGCACTTGATGTTGTATTTCACCGATTGAAGCAGAAGGAATTAGACGAGCTCTGTTGCTTAGTTCACGACTCGCAATCCGACAAGAAGTCCTTTATCATGGACCTCAAAGAAACGTATGAGAGCTTCTTGCAGAATGAACTTGATCGCCTTAGCATTAATAAAAAGCGTGAAGCGCTGATCGGTCAAATAGACGCAGGGAAAAGCATATTAGAATCCTACCATCAATATCTGTCTGAGCCTATAAAGGACGCCAGTGTAAATGCTTTGCATTTGCTTGAGACAGTTACTGGCTATACGGAAGAGAACGTTGAAGAGGGCGATTGGGTATCTTTTCCAGATTACAGCACTTATGCAGAGCATAAAACAACACTAAAGAACTGGATTGCCGATCATGAAAATGGAAACGACGGGAAGTTTCTAAAAGACTATCCTTTGATTCGTGTTGGTGAGGATGTCATTCTTCATTCAAATGCTTTTGAGTTTATCGACAAAACCTGCAGCGAGGTTCTTAGTCCACTGGATGAACTAAACGAGATGGTTGATAGCAGTGATCTGCCAGAGTCGTTCTTTATTAACCTTGACAGCATCTCTCGTTGGATGTCTCTAGCCTCAAATTTGCTTCCTCTCGTAGAGAAAGGAAACTTGGACATCTTTGATACAGCTAGCACAACTCGAAAACAACATGACAGTATTATAGCTGACATATCAAAGAAACAAACGGAATACAGTCAAGCCGCTGCTGGCAATGGCTATTGGAAAGAGAAATTGAGCCAACAGGATACTGAATCCGCGCTTACGCAGTGGAACAAATATTCATCAAGTCCATTGAGGTTCCTGACGCCAGGATACTATAAGCTCAAAAAGCTTATTAAAACTTGCGTCAACATGAGTGCCTTTAAGGTCGAACCCGACTTTGGTTCGCTACTTGATAAACTCAATAACGAGTACAACATTGAGGGTAAGCTTTATCAAGCTAAGCAATCCCTTTCAGCTATAGTTGGTGGTGGAGATACGGTCAAAAGAAGTGATTGGATTAGAAATGCTGGGAAAGATGAAGTTGATTTCATACTATCGTTAGTTTCTACTAACAATACCAATGAGATCAAAGCTTGGGCATCCTTTAAAAACAAATTTGATCAGCTAAGTCAACAAGTAATTCTCTTAGATAGCTTAGCAGGCAGCTATTCATTATCCCAAGTTGAAACTAAAATCGATAAATGGAGAAAAGCGGCCACCCGCATTTCTACACATTTACCTTATCTTAAGAAAGCACTGACATTCCCCGAAACACTTAAGCAGGCGGTTTTAGCGGAAGCTTGGACACTAGCGGATATAGAGTACGCAGCTTCATACAAGACACTTAAGCTACATTTAGACGGGAACGCCCGTATGAAAGGTACAGATGCGAAAACGTTATTGCATACCGCTACAGAAATAAAACGATCATATAAAAAGTTATATGAACTTAATGTTCAATACATCAGAAGTTCAATAAGAGAAGATTTTGCTTCTAAAATTGAGCTAAGCGAACGTTCAGTTCGAGGTATGAGCGATGCAGATCGAGACATGCGCAAGCAATACCGAGAGGCTAGAAAAATACTCGAAAATGAGTTTAGCAAATCGATGCGCTACAAGTCAATCCGTGAACTATCCTCAGGCGATGCTCGACATATGCTCATTGATTTGAAACCAGTCTGGCTGATGAGTCCTTTAAGTGTTTCAGACGTACTGGCTCTTGACACTAACCTATTTGATGTTGTCATCTTTGATGAAGCAAGTCAGATTACGCTGGAAGAAGGAATACCTGCGCTGTTTAGATCAACACAGGCAATAATCGTTGGTGATGAAATGCAGATGCCTCCAACAAATTTCTTTAGCACTTCTAGTGCAGCCATTGACGAAGAAGAGGAGGAATTCGAAAAAACGATTGGCATAAACTTAGACGCTGATAGTTTGCTCAATCAAGGTTCTAGAAAATTAAGCTCTGTGATGCTTGGTTGGCATTATCGCTCGCGACATGAAAGTTTAATCTCCTTTTGCAATGCCGCCTTTTATGATCATCAGCTACTCACAATTCCTGATGTGAGGTATCATAAATCGGATCTGGTATCGATGGAAGAGTTGGTTGTACAAGTAAATACTGAAGAGGCTACAAACCTTGATGCTATTCTTTCGCGCAGTATTTCCTACCATCACCTTTCTGATGCAGTTTATTCGAATAGATCGAATACTGGTGAAGCTGATTATATCGCTCGGATCGTCCGAGACATCATTCGCACTCAACCTGAATTGACAATTGGTGTAGTTGCCTTTAGCATGCAGCAACAAGGTGAAATCGAATCAGCCCTAGAACGCCTCGCCCGCATCGATTCGAAATTTGAAGAAGAACTTGAACAGGAGTATAGTAGAGAGGAGGACAATCAAATGGTCGGACTCTTCGTAAAAAACTTAGAGAACGTACAAGGAGATGAACGGGATGTTATCATAATGAGTGTATGCTATGGAGTCAACGAAAAGGGGAAGATGCTCATGAATTTTGGGCCTATTAATCGTCGAGGAGGAGAAAAGAGACTTAACGTGATTTTCTCTCGTGCGAAGCGACATATGATGGTCGTAAGCAGCATTGAGGCACATCAAATCAAAAATGATTATAACGAAGGTGCGCTATATTTCAAACGATTCTTAGAATATGCGAGACACATATCAGAAGGAAATATTGCTAATGCTCAGGGATTGATTCAGAGAATCGGTAAATCTGATAATGATGCTAATGCTACGGTTATTCCACCTGCAGTATCTCAACTTAAAACTGCACTTATTTCAGAAGGATTGGATGTGGACGATGCAATTGGACAATCACGCTTCAAGGTTAGTCTAGCTGTTAGAAACAAGGAGACATCAACATACCGTCTAGGTATTGTGATCGACGATACAAGTCATTATGACAACTCAGACGTCGTGGAGCAATATTGCCAGAAGCCTCAAGTATTACATGGTTTTGGATGGGATATCTACCACCTCTACACAAAAGATTGGTACTTAAATCCTAAGAAAGTAATTGAAGAGATTAAGTCTCACCTTTCGGGAAAACACTCAAACTTGAAAGTTGAAGAGGCTAGACCAGCTGTAACAGAAAGCATCACTACAGTTTCTGAGCTTTCGCCAAAACCAGTCCCATCCACCAGCCCACCACCTGTTGAAGTGCCTCTTGAACAGGACGATAAGACAATTCCTTCGGAGGATGGTCTCGTCTATGATAGGCTTGAATTTACGGAAGGGTCAAGTAATAAGTTCTGGGAGGTTGCTGTGAATGGTGCCTCTGTAGAAGTGAGGTATGGTCGGATAGGAAATAAAGCCCAAACTAGTTCTAAAGCAGCAGCCTCAGAGGCGTTGGCCGTAGAAATGGCGGCTAACCTGAAGGCTAAAAAATTAAAGAAAGGATACAAGCAGATGTAAAATATGGAGTATAAAAGCTCCTAACTATCTTATCCCTAATAGCGCAAACCTATTTCTCATGACCTGCAAAACAAGTTATTTTTATTACTAGCATTAAGGTCCGTCGGCTCTCCATGCTAGACTAAGCCTAAACGATGCATTGGGTTGCTTGATGTTACTTGCTAAGCCAATAAAAACTTATACTTCCTGAGAAAATTATCCGCAAATCTGATCAGGCAAACTTGCCAACCAGCTAGGTTTGAGATATTTTAGGCCTCATTCTGAATGCGATTCTACCTAAATGCTACTACACAACCTTAACAAACTTTTCATTCGAGACCTCAATAGAGTCAAGAACGAAATCGAAGCCTACCAAGAAGAAAGTAACCTCTGGCTTATAGATCAAGCCATAAAGAATTCAGGTGGCAATCTCTGCCTTCACCTGATAGGAAATCTAAATACGTTTATCGGTGTCGGCTTGTCCAAAACCGACTACATCCGAAAAAGAGACCTCGAATTTTCGAGTAAGGGCATTCCTAGAGCCGAACTTATCGCGCAGCTAGAAGAAACCATGGTTGTTGTAGAAGCTAGTCTCACAAACCTTAGCCCAGATCAATTAAGCGCTAATTTTCCAATTGAGATTTGGGACAAGCCGACTGAAATGGAATTCACTCTACTCCACTTGCTTACGCACCTCAACTATCATTTGGGACAAATCAATTACCATCGAAGGATGCTTGATAAGTTCCCACACTAGCTTATCCAACTTTTAAACCACCTTCGCCCACCAATGGAAAACCTCAGCCTCTCAGATCCCATCTGGCAACAAGTCAACGGTGCATATGGTGTAACCTACGATGCCACAAAAGCGCTTAAACGGCTTGAGGCTGCCAAGGAAGGCGCTAACCTCTCCAAGATATGGGAAGAGCTATGGGTCGAACTCCATCACAAAGGAGCCGTAGGTCTTGCATCCTACCTAGCTGTACCACAGCTCATCAGTATCGCCAAAAAGAAGAACTTAACAGATTGGAACATCCCCGCACTCTGTTCTACAATCGAGCAGCAACGCGTACTCGGCGAGACTAATCAACGTCTACCAAGTGAATTCAATGTCAGCTATTTCGAAGCACTCGATGAAATGAAAGTCATGGCGCTTGAGGTCCTTCAAAATGAAGATTCCGTCGATCTCTCAAAGACAATAGCCATGTCCGCCGTAGCAACTGCCAATGGTCAATTCCAACTCGGCAAGGCCATCTTGCAATTCGCTGATGAAAAGTTGCTGATGGAGTTTTTAATTCAGTTCTGATAGTCAGGTAAGTACCCCCTTATTGCACTATTTTACTAGGAACCAGTGGGAAATACTTGCTAATTGCTAATTGTCAATTGATAATGCGCGAGACGCCACACAAGGGCAATGAGCAACTCAATAATTGCCAATATA
>CALDUE010000018.1 GCA_937923485.1 uncultured Saprospiraceae bacterium | reverse complement strand
AGGAGTGGAACCATGATCCGTACAACTCAACTGACAAGTTTACAGGTACTCAACCTGATGGATAAACTTAACGAGTCTGTAGCTTTAGACAAAAGCTGTAGACTCGATACAACTCTAAATCAACCCATTTTTCATCAAATCCTTATGTCTCTATTCCGTTAAACACATTCATCCCACATCCCACATCCCACATCCCACATCTCACGTCCCACGTCTCACGTCTCACGTCTCACGTCTCACGTCCCACATCTCACATCCCAAATCTCACATCCCACACCCCAGTAATCCATCTACCCAAAACAGAAGCATTTTCTCAAGGTCTCCCTTAAACTTCTCTCCAGCATGTAAGTCTGTAAGTCGCGGCAAATGTTCTGCGAAATAGGTGTGGTTATGCGCCATCTCAAAAAGGCTGCTCGCCAATACCCTCGGATAAGGGAAGTTGGGATTGACTGCTGCGATCAAGTCAGCCAGCTTTTCACTTAGCGATTTATAGCCGAGAAAAATTCCCTTATCATTTTCGGTATCGATCGATTTGAAGTGGTAAGCCTTCTGGCCTTCTGTCAATACGATTTGGTAAAGAAGCTGTTCGTCGATGTAAGGAACCGAAGGATTCGTTTTCATAGGCTCCGTCAAAGCAACGACGGCAGCATGAAGACGGTCTTCTGAATCTCTGATCGGTGCAATGGCAGCGTCAATAAGAAAATGTACCCAATCCCAATAGTAGGCAACCAGGTACTGCAATAGCTGTTGTTTGCTAGAAAAGTAACGGTATACGCTCGCTTCCGTACAACCTATAGCTTTCGATAGTTTCTTAAACGTCAGTTCCTCTAATCCCAAACGATGAAGCTCTATGCAAGCATGTTGCAAAATTCGTTTGCCAAGATCACTAGCTTGCGGATCTTTTAGCGACAAGTGGTCGTTTGGAACAATTCTGACAATAATAGCCATACGTTTCTAACGAGTGAAAACCTTTTCGGTTCAAATAGCATTACTATCATTGTAAATTGCAAATCTTTCATCTATGGCAGTTAATATCGATGCAGCTGCATTGACGCCACTTCAGCGCTTCTGGCGACTTCTTCGACCAGATCGCAAGGATATTATATACATTTATATGTATGCAGTCCTTATTGGGGTAATTAGTCTGGCCGGTCCGCTGGGTGTACAAGCGATCATCAACCTGATCGCGGGTGGTGAGTTCAATGCTTCATTGGTGATTCTTGCCGTAGCCGTTACCATTTCGATCGTTTTCGTAGGTGTGCTCAAGATCATGCAAAAGATTATTGCGGAGGCCATACAGCGGAGGCTTTTTGCTCGCGCAGCTTTGGAATTCGCTTATCGTCTTCCACGTATTCGAATAGAGGCACTGAAAGACGACTATCCGCCAGAGCTGGTGAATAGGTTTTTTGATACCGTCAATGTCCAGAAAGGACTTCCGAAAATTCTACTCGACTTTAGTGGTGCCATCATGCAGATTGTTTTTGGTCTCCTCTTAGTGACCTTCTACAATACATTCTTCGGCCTCATGGGGATAGTGATGATCCTATTCCTGCTTGTACTTCTGCGCGTGCTCTTCAAAAGTTCTCTTGAGAGTAGCCTTTATGAGAGTAAGTACAAGTACGCCACTGCCAGTTGGCTGGAAGATGTTGCTCGCGCCAACAACACCTTCAAACTCGCTGGTGGAGCTAGGCTAGCTATGCGACGTACAGACGAACTCGTCACGAAATATCTAGACCACAGAGCTACACACTTCGGTCAACTCATCTGGCACTTTAGTGGGATTATCGCCATTCAGGCCTTCGTTACGCTAACCTTTTTATTACTCGGTGGCTATCTAGTAATTGACAACCAAATCAACATCGGTCAATTCGTTGCCGCAGAGCTGGTAATTCTTTCCATCATTAGCAATGCCGAGAAGGTGGTGTATGCCTTTGAGACGGTATATGACACGCTTACTGGAGTAGAGAAAATAGCAACCGTTACAGACCTGCCGCTTGAAGTCGGTGGCCAGATGAAATTTCCCAATAATGATTCCGGACAAGGCATGTCCATAGATATCACCAACCTCTCCTTTGTCTATCCGCGCTCAGGCGATCAGGCACTCGAAGGCATCAATTTGGAAATAAAGAGTAATGAACGTTTTTGCATTGCTGGATTTAATCGTTCAGGTCGAACGACCCTTATTCAACTCCTCGCAGGTCTTCGCTTAGATTTTAAAGGTAGACTGCTTTTCAACAATACCCCAATCGCCAACTACTCACTGGATACGCTCCGTCAAGCGATTGGTGACTTCACGCCACAAGAAGAAATCATTCCAGCCAACATTACAGATAACATATGTTTAGGCCACCCCGATGTTAGCTTCTCGGATATTCAGTGGGCCTTATCAATGTCAGGCCTGAAGAGTTGGGTTTCTGAACAAGCCGAAGGTTACGAGACAATCCTCGTCGCAGAAGGGCTCGATTTACCTAGATCGGTACGCACGCGTTTGCTCATTGCAAGGGCAATCGTCCGTCGCCCTAGACTTTTAGTCATGGGAGGACTTCTCGAGTATCTCGAACCAGAGCTAAGAGACACGATTTTCAAAAATCTCATTGATAGAAAAAACCCATGGACACTTGTTATAACAAGTAACGATCCTCGTATTGCGGCACTTTGCGATCGTATTGCGGTACTTCAAAAGGGAAAAATGATTGCTTTAGCCACGCCTGCTGCAGCCTTAAAAGACTCCTCCATACGTGGTGTTTGGACAAGCAATCCAGATACGGTGATCTAACTGACGTTAAATCATGTTAATCAATACAGCACCTCACGCAATGAGAGGATCCAAGCCGAAGGGCAGGACTTTCGTCAAAACCCTCTTAATTAGTTTTTCGACTTTACGCTTCCATCCATGCTAAATCTCTCACAACAGCGCGTCTTGCAAAACGTCTCCGAACTAGGCTTGAAGTCTATGGAACGGATCAATCTGCCTACTGGACAGCGAATGTTTAGACGATGGGTGCTCTCTTTACTCGTGGTCGGAATAATTCTACTTTTCCTTCCATGGATTCAGAATTTTAGAGCCAAGGGCAAGGTCACCGCTTTAAATCCAGCATCAAGGCCTCAAACCGTTCAATCGAGTATTCCAGGTAGGGTAGAGGCGTGGTATGTGATGGAAGGTGATACCGTTTTGAAAGGAGATACCATCGCCAGACTCTCAGAAATTAAACCAGAGTACCTCGACCCTCAACTGGTTGCTCGTACGGGACGAACGCGTGATGCAAAAAGTAGTTCTGCTGAAGGTTATCTAGCGAAGGCACAGGCATTAGCCAATCAAGCAAAACAGACGCGTCAAGAGCGAGACCTTTCGCTCTCTAAAGCGAAAAACAAATTAGAGCAATCACTGCTCTACGTTTCTACATTGGCCGCAGATCTTGCCCAACAGGAGACCCAAGTTGAAATTGCAAACTACCAGCTCGCGCGTGCTGATAGCCTGTACCGCAGAGGCCTCAAGCCGCTCACCGATCAAGAAGCCAAGCGACTTAAAGCACGTGAGGCGACAGCCAAACTTACTGCCCTGCGCAACAAATTAGATCAAGCCAAAACCGACGTAGAGCAATCTAAACTTGCCATTCAAACCGTCGGACCTGAGTATAACGGCAAACTTTCAAAAATAGAAAGCGATCGTCAAAGCGCACTGACAGCTTACTACACCTCTGTCGGAGAAGTAGAGAAGCTTAACTCTCAAGAAGCGAGTTACACCATCCGCCAAGATTTCGAACACATTCTCGCGCCCCAAGATGGGATCATTGCCAAGGTGCTTAAACCGGGACTTGGAGAAACCGTCAAGGAAGGTGATGAAGTCGTGAGTATTCTGCCAAGTTCCTTTATTCCCGCCGTGGAAATGTTCGTAGATCCCTTCAATCTTCCTTTAGTCAAAGTAGGTGAAGAAGCGCGTTTCTTGTTCGACGGTTGGCCAGCAATTGTCTTTAGTGGTTGGCCAGGATTGTCCTATGGAACCTTCGTAGGAGAAATCGCTGCAGTAGATAATATCATCGATTCTAAAGGTCGCTATCGGGTACTCGTCAAGCCAAGTTCCAACAGCAATCCATGGCCACAAGAATTGCGACCAGGTTCTGGCGCTGAAGGTGTAGTCCTGCTCAATAGAGTCTCTGTTTGGTACGAACTCTGGCGACAGCTCAATGCATTTCCACCAGATTACTATGACCCGAAAGGAGAAGAGGAGAAAGATTTCAAGGCTAAATCACGCGCAAAAGTCCTCGCCAAATGATGGGTAGCTTCCAAAACCGAGATGCCGTTCAATTGGGCTGCCGCAAGGTTGTCCTAGCCTTCCTTAGCTTCTGCTATGTGCTCTCCACGACCGCTCAGGTTCCTACTGTTTTGGCGAAAGCTAGACCAACAAACGAGGAGGTCGTTGAGATGAATCTTCAGAGCGGAGACAAGGCTGTGATGCCTTCCGACTCCCTCGATCGAGCAGAACTAAGAGCACGCATCGATAGATTGGGAGCGGAAAATGATCGACCGAATGCAAGCGAGACGAAGAAAGCTCAACTTAGCCAGCTATACATCCAGTCGGGACTTGAACCTAGAATTTCCCTCGATTCAGCTACGGCTTGGGTCTTGCGAAAGCATCCACTAGCCTTTGCCGCAGAGGCGGTAGAATTACGTGGGCCTACAATTCTAATGGGAGCTCGTGGAGGCTACGATCCAAACATCGTTGGTAGCTATGACCATAAAGATTACACCGGCAGCGATTATTTCGAATATTCTGATGTTGGGGTGAAATGGCAATCCCCTTATGCACTTAAGGTCGAGGCTGGGCACATGTTCTCGGATGGTCTTTTCATCAATCCAGAAAAATTTATCTCCTCGGTAGATGTAGGCCAAGCATATATCTCTCTAAAACTTCCAGTACTTCAAGGTCTCATGACTGATAAGTATCGGGTCGGCGTGAAGCAAGGTGAAGTTGCTATTGAGCGCAACCGAGCTGCCGCTGAAATGATTCGGAATGAATTGCGCTACGACTTGGCTGTAGCCTATACAAATTGGGCTTACGCGATCACAGTACTCAATATTTATGAAGAAACAGAAGATCTCATCGCCTTGCGCTTGGCCAACACCATTGGCCTTTATCAGCAAGGGGATAAGCCGGCCGTAGACACGCTTGAAGCGCGAGTAGCACTCTTCAACCAAGAACTTACCACGCAACAAGCGCGCGTGGAGGCCGAAGTAGCAGAGCAAGAATTACGGGCCATATTTTGGGACTTACCTGTAGGAGCTTTGCCGACCGAAGACGCATTGCTTGCTCCTATTCCCGAAGTCTTAGGCCCAGTTTCCGACAACCCTGAACTTGCAGAAATTCGAGCATCATTTGCTGATTTGCAACTTGAACGAACTTTAAAGAAGGAATATCTGAAGCCAGAGCTGAACGTAGGCTATACTTTTATAGGCGCTGGATTTGACTTCACAGCAAGTGACGAACCCAATAGCGATATAACCAATGTCTTTACGGATGCCTATAAAATTGGAGCAACCTTCAGATATCCAATTCGAAACCGTGCAGCACGAGCTGGGGTAGAGTTGGCAGATATTAAACTCGCTGAGACTGGTGCAAAATTAGAAGCAAAACGACAGTCCTTAGTGACTAAAGCTGAGGCGTATTCGAACGCCGCATTCTCTTTCGATGCTCAGCTAGCCGATGTCGCCTCACTCGCAGCTCAAGCGGCTCAATTACTTCAATTCGAGCGCGAACTTTTCGATCTTGGAGAAAGCACGCAGTTCCTGCTCAACAGTCGAGAGCAAGGCTTACAGAAAGTACTTCTCACGGGTGCCAAACTGGAAGCGATGAGAGCGAAGGCAATTTGGAGTTGGAGAAAAGCCGTGGGCGACTGGGAACCATAAAGGCTATCACTTTTGAGTGGTCATTGCCCAATTTATCTCTACCAATTCACCTTCTTTGATACCTTGATCCCATGCACATTGCTCTCCAGCACTTACTTGAAGATCATGCGTTTTCTTCAGCATTAATCAGCAAGCACCTTCCCGCATTTTTAAAGCGGCAGCGGTGGTATACGAGCAAGGATAAAGTTATCACTGCGATACGTCTAACAGGCCTTCCTTCGGAGGATGAAAGTTATGGAATCTGGCTAGCAGATTTGTCCTTTGCAGATGACACTTCGGAGTTACGCGTCATCGCAGTAGCAGAAGTTAGAAGACTTGTCGCTCCCAATGCATTGCGCCTCATCTGTCCAACAGAACGGGGTGCTTTGATCGATGGGCTGGGTGAAGAGCGTTTTCGCGAAAGCTTGTACAATTTGATGGCGGGCGACTTATCTATTACAGCAAAAACAGGGACCTTAATCGGTCAGTCGGGTAGTGCTTGTGTTAAGGATGTCGATCAGATAGTTAGTCACGTCCCGGTCCAAAATTCCTCGAACAGTGTCATCGTTTATCCTCCTGGTGGTTTCTTCAAACTTTTCCGTAAAACGGAGTCTGGACTTCATCCTGATGCAGAGCTCATCGCCTACTTGAGCGAGTCCTGCAAGTTTGCGAATGTTCCCGCTTTTGGAGGTGCTATTCGCTTTGAACCAGCGAGGGGTGGAGATCCAATAACGCTTGGCTTGATGCTAGGCAAAGTTGAACATCAGGGAGAAGCTTGGGAGGCTTTTCTCCATGACGTAGCCGGCTATGCGCAACGGTACAAAACTGTTGAAGGGATTCAGGAAATTATAGTGTCAGGCAATCTTTCTCAATCCTTACTACTCGATGAAATTCCTGCGTTAATTCGAGAAGCCATTGGCGAAATCTCCCTCACACGAATCCTAAAGTTAGGTCAGCGGACTGCGCAAATGCACAAGCATTTTGGCGATGCGAAAGAAGAAGGCCTGATTGCACAAAAGTTGAAACAATCAAATTGGAATGCTGCCAAGGCGGGTCTGATCGCACGTATTCAAAAAGAGTCAGCTTACGCCAAAACCGAGGTTGCCAAGGCCCAACAGGCGATCGGCGCATGGCTAGAATCAACCGACTTTCCTGAAGTAGAAGCTGGGAATATTAGGGTGCATGGCGACTATCACCTTGGGCAAGTTTTGATTGATGGAGATGATGTGGTGATTATAGACTTTGAAGGCGAGCCGCTCTACACACTTGCCTACCGACGACAGCGACACCCAGCGTATAAAGACGTGGCTGGCATGGTGCGCAGCCTACATTACGCACCCTATGCCTATGCGCTTCAAGAAGCCGACGGTGCCGAGTGGGCTATGGCGGCGGCAAAGACTTGGTATCGTGTAGCGAGCAGGTTATTTTTGACAGCATACCACGATGAACTAAAAGAGCCCTCGTTCTTACCTGTAGACAAGGACGCGCGTGAAAAAATGCTCGCGTTTTACTTGGCAGACAAGGCCATGTATGAACTCGCCTACGAGCGATCTAGTCGCCCGAGTTGGGTGGTGATTCCAGAAACAGGAGTGCTTGGTGTAGCAGAGATGTTAGCCCTCGAATCAGTTTAGCGTCACTAGACGTATTTTAGGCATATCTTAATTGTGTGTTTTATCGTTCATACAGGTATGCGCGCACTATTTCTCATTATTTCCTTGCTGTTCGCAGCACAATCTATGCAAGCGGCGTACATGCTATTGCCGATGGATGATAAGCAAAGTGATCACCTCAAGGCATACGGTGTAACGTTCTGGGTCTTGGATAAAAAGGTCGAAACGTACTGGCTACTTAACTACCGTGGAGGGTCATTCGCCTTTCGGCAAAACGCAGCCTTTGAAAAGGAATGCAAGACTAGAAATGTCAAGTTTGAGGTCATTTCTGACGCTCAGTTCAATGGCATCCTCACCGAAATCGCGAATCCAGAAAAGAACATGGATGCGATCAAACTAGAGGTCGCTCCGAAAGTAGCCGTGTATACGCCACAATTCAACGCGAAAGGGGAGCGCATACAACCTTGGGATGATGCGGTAACGCTTGTCCTGACTTACGCCGAGATTCCTTACGAAACCGTTTATGATTCCGAAGTCCTCGCTGGAGATTTAGCGCTCTACGATTGGCTGCATTTGCACCACGAAGATTTTACCGGACAGTACGGTCGCTTTTACCGAAACTTCCATACCCAACCCTGGTATCGCGAAAACGTGAAGCAGATGGAGGCGCTCGCAGCAAAAGAAGGCTACGATAAGGTAAGTCAACTCAAGCTGGGCGTAGTAAAAGCTGTGCGCGACTTCGTCGGCGGTGGCGGATTCATGTTTGCCATGTGCTCGGCTACAGACACCTATGACATCGCACTCGCGGCAGATGGAGTAGATATTTGTGCTGACATTTACGATGGAGACGGTGTTGATCCAGATCCTGATGCCAAGCTAAATTTTGACAATACGTTTGCGTTCAAGGATTTCAAACTCATGAAAAATCCTTTGGAATATGAGTTTTCGACCATCGATCCAACCTTGACCCGTAAGCTTGATGCGAAGCAAGATTATTTCACCTTGTTTGATTTTTCTGCGAAGTGGGATCCAATCCCAACGATGCTTACACAAAATCACACCCGCACCGTGAAAGGCTTCATGGGGCAAACAACGGCTTTTCGAACCAAGAACATCAAGAGTTCGGTCTTAATTTTAGGAGAGACCAAACCTGTTGCCGAAGCACGCTACATTCATGGCAGCTACGGCGAAGGCACGTGGACGTTTTACGGTGGCCACGATCCAGAGGATTATCGTCACTACGTTAATGATCCAGAAACCGATTTGAGTCTACACCCGCATAGCCCCGGCTATCGTTTGATTCTAAATAATGTGCTTTTTCCTGCTGCTGAGAAGAAGAAGCGGAAGACTTAGGGGCCTGTGGCGCTGCGCAAATTTAGATCCAGTAAGCCGTGATCTTCTTGGTTTATGCAGCACCATTAAAGGCCCACGCGTCCTACTCGAGCGTCACGAACTTTGCGTTTTTAGCAAGTGACGAAGTCGCTCTTTGCCGAGAATTAAAATCTATCTAACCAGCACGTGCAGAGCACGTCAGCCGCTGGTTGCCTGCGCTATTCAAGGCCCACGCGTCCTATCTGTGCATCACGAACTTTGCGTTCTTAGCTCTTTTGCGTAAACCGAAGGTTGCTTTACGGTTCAAAACGTCTCGTTTACTTCCCTGTATTTCTAAAAAATTACTCTCAGTCTGGCTTGAGCGGAGCTCGGATGCCACCAGACAATTTCTAGAGCTTGCTCTTTGCATTCTTAGCAAGCGACGCAGTCGCTCTTTGCCGAGAATTAAAATCTATCTAACCAGCACGTGCAGAGCACGTCAGCCGCTGGTTGCCTGCGCTATTCAAGGCCCACGCGTCCTAACTGTGCGTCACGAACTCTGCGGTCTCAGCCCCTCTGCGTAGTCCCGAAGGGCACTCGGCGTTTCAAAAAACGTCTCGTCCACATCCCCGCTTTCCAAAATAGCACCCCAATTTTACTCAAGCCTTGTACTTTCGCCCCATGCCTGAATATCAATCACTACTAACCGAACGAGAAGGAAACACCCTCATCGTCACCATCAACCGTCCAGAAGCCCTCAATGCCATCAACGTGACGGTCATGAGCGAACTCGGACAGCTCTTCAACAAAGATCTCAAGGAGATGGAAGGCTTGAGAGGAGTAATCCTCAAAGGTGCTGGCGAGAAAAGCTTCGTTGCAGGAGCCGATATCAAAGAATTTCTCTCACTGACCGGCAACCAAGGCAGGGAAATGAGCGAAAAAGGGCAAAATATTTTCATGGCCATCGAGCGCTGTAACGTACCTGTGATTGCAGCAATCCAAGGTTATGCACTAGGCGCTGGGTGCGAACTCGCTATGGCTTGTCACATGCGGATAGCAGGCGAACGTGCGCGTTTCGGTCAACCCGAAGTGAACCTCGGGTTGATCCCAGGATACGGCGGAACACAGCGCCTTGTCGAATTGATTGGACGCACCAAAGCAATTGAGCTACTGCTCACCGCTGACATGATCGGTGCCGAAGAAGCAGGTCGATTGGGACTCGTAAATCATGTCGTCCCTCAAGGAGAAGAAGTCGCTAAGGCAAAAGAGATTCTCGCCAAAATTGAGACCAAAGCTCCAATAGCGATTGCTGGAGTGATAGAAAGCGTGCACGCCTTCGCTGATTGCACCATGGATGGGTACGCTGCCGAGGTCCATAACTTCGGTAAATGCTGCAATACCGAAGATTTTCGGGAAGGTGCAACAGCCTTTGTCGAAAAACGTGCAGCGAACTTTGTTGGCCGCTAAGCGCTAATAGATCAATATGGCAGATATCAACATCACTGTTATCGACCGTGACGGTGGAAAGCACGAAATAGAAGCTCCTACAGACATGTCACTCAACATGATGGAGCTATGCAAGGCGAGTGATCTCCCCGTGGAAGGTACTTGTGGCGGCATGGCGCTCTGCGCAAGCTGTCACATGTACATAGAGAGTGATCACGAACTTGATGAAATGTCAGAAGACGAAGAAGACATGCTTGACCAAGCCTTTCACGTCGAAGACCACAGCCGGCTCGGTTGTCAAATACAATTAGAAGACAAGCTTGAAGGACTAGTGGTCCGGCTAGCACCTGTGTAATGGTCAGAAAACCTCTTCACAGGAAAAATTAGATGTGTAAATCAAGCAGCGGGAGCGAAAAAAAAACTTAGCCGCCAATTTCTTGCTTCAGGCGTTTTAGCTGATTTTTCCATAGCGTTTCAGAATCACTAATCTCGTCATCGTCACAGAAATCGTGAACTTCTAGTACAGTCTGGTCTGTAACACCAGCCTTGTACATCTTAAATTCAAGATATTCTTCAGGATCATCAGCATCATCCCATTTGAAGCGGATACGCGCATCTTCTTCTGTTTCGTCGAGTGTAGCCATTTCTGGGTGGCCGTCCCAAACGAACTCATAGCGATCTGCTTCTAAATCTGCCTCATCGCAGAACCATCGAACTAAGCAGGCTGGATCAGTGATAAACTGATATAGCATTCTCGGTGAGCTCTTGAAAAGTTCTTCTAATTGGATTTTTACTCGGGGCATAAGCTTGGATGTTGGGCCGTAAGAAAGTCTTCTAGCCGTAATGAAAGCGCATATAAGTCATTTTTTTTGACAATATGGACATATCAGAGTGGCAATTAAAGCCAATGTGCCGGTTTTTCCAAAAGTTGGGGAACTTTTAGGCAACGGTATGAATTAGAGATTTAACGCATGCATCTAACTATGCCCCCGCACATGACTCAAGTACCCTGTCTCGTTGATTTACATTGTCGGCCCTTGATCGGCATCGCGGATGCGGGTACCTTTGTAACTCAATTGAGAAATCGCGAAAGGACTGTTATCCCTCTAAAAGTTCTGTTCAACGATCAGTTGCTTCCAAACTCTGAAACGCTTCACCTCCCAAAACTTTGAATGCCAATAGGCGTTCTCTGCCATACGTATAGTCTGATTGCAGCAATGGATCGTGACTTTACGCTCTTACACCAGCCAAAACTCCTGAATGAGACAACTTAAAATTACCAAGTCGATCACAAATCGAGAAAGTCAATCTCTCGAAAAGTATCTTCAAGAAATTGGAAAAGTAGATCTACTTACCCCCGAAGAAGAAGTCAGCCTTGCTCAAGCAATTAAGCGTGGTGACCAATCAGCCCTCGAGCAGTTGACGAAAGCGAACTTACGTTTCGTCGTATCTGTTGCAAAGCAATACCAAAATCAAGGACTCAGTCTCTCTGATTTAATCAATGAGGGTAACCTCGGTCTCATCAAAGCCGCTCAGCGCTTTGATGAAACCCGTGGATTCAAATTCATCTCCTATGCAGTATGGTGGATTCGACAATCTATCCTTCAAGCACTTGCAGAGCAAAGTCGTATCGTACGTCTTCCACTCAACAAGGTCGGTTCACTCAACAAGATCAACAAAGCCTTTAGCGAGCTAGAGCAAGAGTACGAGCGTGAGCCTTCAAGCGATGAGCTCGCAGAAATGCTCAACATTCCTACTTCAGAAGTAGAAACAACACTAAGTGTTGCAGCCCGCCATGTATCCATGGATGCACCATTCGTTGAAGGAGAAGACAACTCGCTACTTGATGTTCTTGATGACAAGAATAACTTGAGTACAGATCGCCACCTCGAGTATGGAGAAAGCCTCAGCCGTGAAATCGAGCGTTCTTTAGGAACACTCACTGATCGTCAAGCTGACGTGGTCAAGCTCTACTATGGCATTGGAGTGCCTCACCCAATGTCTCTTGAAGATATCGGAGAGCGTTTCGGCCTTACACGTGAGCGTGTTCGTCAAATCAAGGACAAGGCGATTAACAAGCTTCGTACTCAAAATAAGAGCAAGTTGCTCAAGAATTATCTTGGCGCTTAAGTAATTTTCACACCTACTAGCATAGTTTTTGTGTAATTACAATATCTAAGATGCCCTGCAGCCTAACACTGGATGCAGGGCATTTTTCGTTATTTTGAAGCACCGACTACTTTACCTTGAGCCCAATATGGAAAGCAAATCCTCCGAACTACGTCAAATGCGCAACCTCGAACTTGCGCGCTGGCGTGAACGAGAAAAAACAGCACTCGACCTTTTACAAGTTGTTGGTGAACTTAGATTTGACAGAGGAATAGACTTGACCCTATTCCGCCACCAGATTTACGACACGCGTCCCAGCGAAATACTCAGGGCACATGAGGATGGTCATTCTTATTCGTCTCGCCCCATCCACATTGAACTAACGCTAAGCATTGCGTATTCCGTCGCTCAAATTGAAGACATCGGTGCATGCAAAGTGGACCTTGGTCGACTTGCTACTGAGTGGCTTGCCGAGTCGCATTCCTTTGAAAACATCGATGCTTTTGTAAGCGATCGCTTAAAAGGCTTTTCTTCCACAGAAGAGCTTACTCAACCCAATGAAGATAGTGGTTGCGATGTAGTTCTCTACGGTTTTGGTCGAATTGGAAGGGCGCTGACTCGTTTGTTAGTTGAGCAGACAGGTAGAGGAAATCAACTTCGTCTCAGAGCAATTGTGCTTCGCGCAAAACTGGACGATCGGCACCTTGAATTGAGCAAGCGCATCTCGCTACTAAAGACAGATAGTATTCACGGTGAATTTGCAGGCATGGCAGAGGTCTCTGCCGATTCAGAAGGTTTCATAATTAACGGCAATCACATCCCAGTGATTTTTGCCAATAAGCCAGAAGAGTTGGACTACAATTCATTTGGCATTAAAGACGCCCTGCTAATTGACAATACAGGTGTTTGGCGCGATCGGGCTGGATTGGAGCGTCACTTAAGACCTGGTATTCAATCCGTGCTACTCACCGCACCTGGAGACGAGGTGCCAAACATCGTTGTGGGCATCAACCACGAGAAGTACAATTGGGAACAAGTTCGCTTGGCGTCTGCTGCCTCTTGTACAACCAATGCCGTTGCACCACTTATGCAAGTGCTCGACAGCGAACTCGGCATTGAGCGTGCGCACATCGAGACAATCCATGCATACACAAGCGATCAAAACTTGCTCGACAACTTCCATCGAAAACCACGTAGAGGAAGATCGGCCCCACTCAACATGGTGGTCACTTCTACTGGGGCTGCAAAAGCAGTGGTAAAGGTTATTCCAAGCTTGGAAGGAAAGCTTACTGGTAATGCGGTCCGCGTACCTGTTCCTAACGGCAGTCTTGTAATTATGAACATCACCACTAGCCGCAAGGTGAACCGTGATGAAGTCAATGAAATCGTTCGAAGAGCTAGTCTCAACGGACCACTTTGCGAGCAAATTCGCTACAGTGACTCGCAAGAATATGTCAGTTCTAGCATAGTTGGCGAAGATTCCACTTGCGTGTTTGACGCTCCTTCCACTCGGGTAAGTACCGACGGATTTGGGCTTTCAGTTTATGCTTGGTATGACAATGAATTTGGATACTCTTGTCAAGTGATGCGCCTAGCGAAATACATGGCAGGCGTTCACCGAAAGCGCTTCATCTAGTTTTCGAAAAGCAGCACATGGCCTTCATTGTTGGTCTCGCTACACTCTGATACAACTTGTCCGCTGTCTAGCTGAGCAATCATTACGGCAGTGTAGCGGGTCGCATCTGTAACGCTCACCCGCTCGACTAAGGCAATGTTTTCTCCAGGCGCGAGCGCTAGCTTGCCTTGCGTGGACAGAAGTTCGGCAAGGTTAATTTGCTTGATTTTCTTCGATGAACTCGAAATGCGAGGCGAACCACTGACGAACAGCGTTAGGCTAAGACCTTCGTTAATTTCTTTCAAAGGAAAATCCTTCGAACCTGAATTTGAAATGGTAAGCTGAACCGTCGCTATTTTTTTATTCTCCTGCAAGATCTTCACTTCGGATAGTGTCAGATCAATACAGTCTTGTTGGGTTTTGGCGGAAGTAGACTGATTTTCATTTGGCTGCACAGTAGGGCTAGGTGATTTTTTGCGCTTGATAGCAGTTTGAACACGATCGAAGTCGTCCTTTGTCAGCTCATCATGCTTAATCTCAACATCGGAACGCACCAATAATTCGACTCCAGTTTTCCAATCGCCGACTTCTAAGGTCTCTCGAGAATTCAATATTCCTTCTCGAATCTGAAGACCTAATGGTAGCAAACCCGATTCACCTAGACTTTCGTCAAAACGAGTTTGCAAGAAACGCGCGGGGAAGCCTGGACCGAATGAAATGGGACGTTTGCCCGTGTTTACCACCTCCATGCCGAGCAAAAATTCTTTCCCCTTTTGTTTGAGAACAGTAACTTTACGAATGTAAACTCGGTAGCCCGCATAGTCAATGCTACTGGGCATCAAGGTGTCCCCTTGCACAGTACTAGCTTGCGCCAAGCCTAGTGCCAGCACTGCTAAAAGGATAACCAAACTTGTCCGGCGAAACACCATACGTACTTTTTTGGCGTCAATAACCAAGCCATGCAAAGAGTAAAACCTCACTCAAGAGCCAGATATTACGTACTTAAGTAGTCCGCTGTTCCGCATATTTGCCTTTTCCTTAGCAATCCATTTATGTACAAAGCCTCAAAACGTCCTTCTTGGTTTATCTGGTTACCGCTTGCAGGGGCTGGACTTCTGGTCGTTGGATTGCTAATTGGGGTGACATTGGAGCAGTCGACAAGTCCTGCGGTTGAAATTACAGAAGTCGATGAAGAAGCCTCAAACAGCTATGGCATCGGTTCAATCGAAGAAATTCTTCGGTACATCGAAGCCAAATATGTGGATGAGGTAGATCGTGAAGCAATCATAGACGGTGCAATCAATAACCTTCTTGCAGAGCTCGACCCTCATTCGACTTACATCTCTCCTTCAAAGCTGGTAGCCCACAGAAACCAACTAAATGGGACAGCAACCGGAATCGGCGTCGATGTACTTATGATTCGTGATAGTGTTACGATCCTAAATGCTCTCCCTGATAGCCCAGCAGAAGAAGCTGGAATATTGCCGTCTGACCGGATCATCTCCATAGCCGATTCAGTAGTGAGCGGTCGAGGATTTTCGCTCGATAGAGTAAAGACTATTCTCAAATCACTCCCTGAAGGAGCAGTGCAAGTACAGCTATTCAGGCCAGGACAAGGAGCACTTTTGCCCGTGAGCCTGTCTCTGCGAGAAGTGACCATCCCTTCTGTTGGTGAGGGCCTAATTCTCGAGAACGATATCGCATATATCCGCATCCAGCAATTCGCAACGGATACTTACCAGCAATTTATGCGGCAGGTAGAGCGACTCGTTCAAGACTCCGCTGCGAGCCACCTCATTATAGATCTTCGTGGCAACAGCGGTGGCTATCTACAAGAGGCGGTCAATGTGTTGAGCCAACTTTTCCCAGATGAAGGTCGTCTGCTCGTCTACACAGAAGGGGAACACAGTCCGCGCAAAGACTACAACGCTTCGGGACGTGTTTTCTTCAATGTCGAAAATGTAGCCGTAATTATCGATGGCGGTACAGCTTCGGCAAGTGAAATTCTTGCGGGCGCAGTGCAGGACTGGGACCGTGGAATGATTGTAGGTCAACGCTCCTTTGGAAAAGGTCTTGTCCAAGAACTCTACCCATTGAAGAACGGAGGCGCACTCCACATCACAGTTGCGCGATATTTTACCCCATCTGGCCGCTCCATACAACGAGACTATGCAGATCTAGGTGCTTATCGTGCAGGCTATGATAGTTTGAGTCAGCTTGCGCCAAAACAGTTTGTGACTGCATCTGGACGATCTGTATTCAGTGGGGGAGGGATATCTCCAGATGTGGAAGTGATGGGTTCGCAACGTATCAACGAGCCTAATTTTTTTGATGCCAATCGGCTACTCAAGCAATTCATTTTCGAGGATGTAGAAGACCACGCTTCGCCTTCTTCTTTGGAAACATTACTTTCCGAGTTTAGAGAATACCTCGCTGCGAATGAGCAGCCGCTCAACGATGACCAGTGGGACTATTATCGAGATGAGTTAGCTGAAGAATTAGCCGTTGCGTTAAAGCAGAAAATAGACGGCGTCGAAGCTGCCGAGCGCATGCGGTTGCTACGTGACCCTTTTGTGGAGGAAGCGATAAAAGCAGTGCAAGGCACTCAGCTTATCGCGCGCCAACTGCGCTAGTCGGATAGTCTATTGCTCCAATAGTGGTTTCAAGACTTACCCAGAAATTGGAATCGAAGGAATATCCCGATAGGTCCAAGATCTTATGCTGTTCACCTAATTGATCGCGATCATTGGTAGCAAATATCGCCTCCGGAATTTGAAATGGACTGAGGTTATTGTCCCTTGAGACGGAACCACCTAGTCCGGCGAAGCGTGCAAGTCTTGGCAAACTAGCCCCCGCTGGAGCTTCATCACGAAAGCCTTGAAACCCATTGTGGGTTTCAGCTGGGCAGAGGTCGCCCAAAAGCACTGTAGCACCGGGTAGCACCCTTTTTAGTGTTTCGAGCCGTTTACTCAATTGCTGACCTGTTGTTGCTGTCGCTAGCTCTTGGCAAAGCGATGCAGTGATATCGTTTAAAACAAAAAAACGAAAGCCTAACTGGTAAAATCGGAGGAGATGCTGCTCACACGTGCGAAGTGAATCTTCATCACTTAGATCAATTGGGTAGACAGTTGTTTTAAGACTTGGTGACCACCTCTTGAATTGAGGATCTTTGGAAATTTTCACGCCTTTGGAGCCAGATTCAATTGGGACTACAAAAGGATTTAAAGAGATCCCTGCTCTTACATCGTTTTGAAGGCAGGTTTTGGCGAAAGCTGAAAAAAAACTTGTGTCAAAAGCTGACGCATTCGGACAGTGCGCTTCGTGACTTTTAAGTACAATACTTCTGAAGTTGCCTTCTGAAACAATAGAGCTTTGCGTTAATGCTGCTAGTTTGTTTCCTTTCACACAGGAAGAACTAAGTCCTGCCGAAAAGACTGCGTCGAGGACAACTTCTTTCGACCTTCGAGGGACCTTGGTAACAATAAATTGCAATTCGAAAGCCGGAAAAGAATGTCGAAGGTGATATCCTGAAGACTGGTTTTCAGCTCGCAGCGTGGCACCGTCGTTCGAAATTGTAAATACGGTCAGGGCTGCTGACTCGTCGGTGCTCTTAATCTCAAGTGAGGCTTGATTGTTACGCAGCGATATGGCTTGGTAACTCGCTTTATTTAGTGAGGGGTGGGGTAGAGGATCGTAAGCATTTATGCGCTTTGCAGCTATTTTCTTTAATAAGCTTGGGGCCGATGCAAGGTTTTGAGGGCTGCTCCAAGCCTTCTCTTGAGGAAGACTGAATCCCTGCGTAAGAACTTCTTGTGCGATGCCCGCGCTTAGTGGCCATTCAAGCGCACACGAACTCAGAAATAGATCGCCAGCTTTGGGGTGAAGTCCCAAACTAAGTGAGGTCGTACTTTTAGTTTCTTCCCAGAAGAGGTCAACGAAAAAGCCTTCCTCTCGATGATAACTCTTGCTGAGATCTAGAGAAAAGCTCGTCCCATTTGAAAACGAGAGGTGTAGTAAACCCTGCTTTGGGTTGAAATCATTCGGTTTCACTCGCGAATCGGTTCAATTTCATTTTGTTGGGTCCACCGTGCTATAATACTCGGAATGGCCTCAGATTTTTCTCGTTGGCGGTAACGGACTACATGCCCTACTGCTCGTATAATTTCTGAACTAATCGCTCCAAAATGAGCGGGATATTGCTCGCCCTTTTTGTTGGCAGATGCAGATACGATGGGCTTACCGAAAGACTGGATAAGCGCCTTACAGTAGGGGTCGGAGGTTATCCGAATAGCTATCGAACCATCTCTGGCGAAGAGTTCTTTGGGTAGACCCCCAGCATGGCTGTAGACGACTGTTAGTGGGCGGGTATGATGGGAAAGCAGCGTCTTGAGCCGAGGATGTATCTCTCCTGTATACTTTTCAAGCATGTCAACAGAGTCTACCAAACAAATTACCCCCCCACCAACAGGGCGTTCCTTGAGATTCAGTACTTGGTTGATGGCTGTCGAGTTACTTGCATCGCAGCCGAGTCCCCACACCGTATCTGTGGGATACAGAATCAATTTTCCAGCTTCGAGGGCCGAAAGAGTTTCTCCTAATTGAAACATATCGTTCAAAGTGGTTTTGTATTTTTTCGGGACCATTGAGAAGAATTGCAACTAGCGGACATAGTTTTTATGAAGAATCACAACGTTATGACCATGTAAAAGCGTTAACACCATTAACTTACCACTTCGTATGCGAACACAGCACAGAATTTTCTTAAAGTTTCTCCTGCTTCTCCTCGTTTTTAGCGCTGGTGAGTCACTTTTCGCCAGACACATCGTTGGAGGAGAGGTCACATACAGGTGTATTGGACAACCTGATGCCAACACCCGTCGGTATGAAGTGAAAATTTTCTTGTATCGAGATTGCTTCGGTAATGGTGCTCTCTTTGATTCGGACAATGGGTCTTCTAGTCTCTTTGAGATGACGATCTTCGAAGGAAGAAGTCAGTTTGGCACCTACACTATTCCGAGAGGGGACTTAGTCATTGAGCGACTTCCTGTCGACGTAGACAACCCTTGTTTAGTTACTCCTCCCAATATTTGTGTTGAACGAGGTGTCTACACCACTGAGATAAACCTGCCAATCTCAACGGAAACTTACACGATTTCCTACCAACGCTGTTGCCGTAACGAAACAATCTCCAACATCATAAACCCTGGAGAGGCTGGTGCCACATACACTACGGAGATCACACCGATTTCACAGCAGTCGTGTAATTCATCACCAGTGTTTAATGATTTCGCACCGATTGTCATCTGTGCGAATAACCTCTTAGAGTTTGATCACAGCGCATCAGATGCACAAGGGGATGAAATACGCTACCGCCTTGCTAATCCATACTTTGGTGGTGGTAATGATACTGGACGAGGACGTGAGTCATTCGCTGGTGTTACGCCCAATCCTGAATCTCCACCACCTTATGATCCCGTCGCTTTTTCACCTGGATTCAGCGCAGGTATGCCTGTTGATGGTGGTAACCCCCTTATCAACATCGACCCTCGGACAGGATTGCTTCAAGTTAATCCACAGACCACTGGGCAATTTGTGCTTTGCATCATCGCCGAGGAATTTCGAAATGGTGAGCTGATTGGTTTCGTACGTCGAGATTTTCAGTTCAACATTGTAGAGTGTGATCCACTCATTTCAGCAAGTATAACAGCACTGACTGGTGTGGATAGTGTCGCGCCCGATCTTGTACTCGTTTGCGGAGACAAGCTTGTAACGCTCGTTGATATATCTACTGATCAAAGGTTCATTGATGAAATTCAATGGTCTATCCCCAACACTGTCATTGGGGACGTGAATAGTAACCAACGTAACCTATCTCTTGAGTTTCCTGATTTTGGAACGTTTCCTGGGCAGCTCATTGTCAATCCTGGTTTATCCTGTACGGATACCGCAGATTTCAATATCGTCATCTCACCTCCCTCAGAAGTTGATTTCTCTTTCACTTTTGATACCTGTATTTTCGGGCCTGTAGAATTTACAGGTGCTGTCAGTACACAAGCAGATAGTATAGTGCGCTTTGACTGGGACTTCGGGAATGGCGATAGAAGTAGAGAGGAGAACCCCGTCTATCAATATAACATAGCAGGACAGCGTTTTGTAACGCATTCAGTTCAAGATAATAATGGCTGTGTTTTTTCAGCATCGCAGATACTTGAATATTTTCCTGCACCAGCAGATCTTCTCGTAAACGTAGATAATTCTATGCCTTGCCTACCTGCAAACGTCATGTTCAGGCAGGACTTAGATCTGATCACCGAGGACTATGAAATTTTCTGGGATTTCGGAAATGGAGTGACTTCCACGGAATTAAACCCTGATTTCCAATACACAGAGCCTGGTGCTTATTCGATTTATGTAAGTGCAACGTCTCCGTTCGGTTGCTTCGTTGACACACAGCTCACCGTACCAGTCCGTGTACTCGAGAGCCCTGTGGCAGAATTTACCTTTACGCCCGATGAGATCAATATTCTTGATCCTGACATCTTTTTCTTCGATCAAAGTATCGCAGCCGTAAGCTGGCAATGGGCTTTTGATAGTCTCGGAACAAGTAGGGAGGAAAATCCAGTATTCACCTTCCCCGATACTGGTGCATATGAAATAGACCTTGTCGTGAGCCACATCAACGGATGCTTGGATACAACTACTCAATTCTTAGAAATTGATCCATTACAGACGTATTTCTTGCCTAATGCCTTCACGCCAAATGGTGATGGAACCAATGAGTTCTTTAAGGGAACGGGCTTCACGCGCTACATCAGTGACTTTGAACTGAAGATCTACAACAGATGGGGCGAACTAGTCTTTGAGACAGAGGATATCGATGAATCTTGGGATGGAATAAATCAACGAAATGGAGAGCGCGCACTTGGAGGCGTGTACCTCTATGTGGTAAACCTTGAGGGATTGAATGGCAAAGAACAACTCACAGGTTACGTAACCCTAGTCCTCTAGTAGAAAACCAGTCGCTAACAATTAAAAATAGGTACTTGCGGAATGAAGAAACCGTATTACCTTTGCCGCGCTTTAAAAAGATCATCCGATGGACGCAGTCAAGTACGTACAAGAACAGTATGCCCGTGAGAACACTCTACCTGAGTTTCGCGCCGGTGACAACATTATAGTAGCCTACAAGATTGTTGAGGGTGATAAGTTCCGTATTCAGGAGTATCGCGGAGACGTTCTTCAAATTAAAGGACACGGTGCTACTAAGACTTTTACTGTTCGTAAGATCAGTAATGGTATAGGCGTTGAGCGTATTTTCCCGTTCAGCAGCCCGAACATCGACTCGATCAAGGTATTACGTCACGGTAAGGTGCGTCGAGCACGTCTCTTCTATCTCCGCGAGTTGGTAGGTAAGAAGGCTCGTATCCGCGAGAAGTCTAAGTACTAGTCCTTTTTCTTCATAACGACATAGTCGTTTATGAAAAAAGCCTTCGTTGGAATCTCCGACGAAGGCTTTTTTAGGTTCGGGAGTTCTGATTGCAATCCTCCTGTAGTATTCTTTGGGGCTAGAATTCGAGTTCACTCTCGACGTCGATGAGGTAATTAGAAGCCTTGTACTGCTTCCACGCTTCAGCATCCAATTGGAAGGTTTTGACGCGATCGCTCACGACGATCTCCTTACCATTCACACGCAGAGGTAGTTGAAACCCCGGAAGTACATCAGAAAAGTAGGCAATCGTTTCTCCTGCAGACTTTTGCTCAACATGCAGCACAGGAATCGAGGCTTGATAGAGATACTGTTGCCAGAACGCAAGTGGATGCAAGCCAACGGGATTTTTAGGCGTCGTCGATTCGACATACCTAAGAAAATCAGTAGTCGTGACGGCTCCAACTGCATATTCATCATAGAATCCCTTGAAAAACCGAAAGAACTCTTCGTCGCCAACGACACTTCTCCAAGTATGCAGAACCCAGCTGCCTTTGAAATAATGGTCTGAACTTCCAAAATCGTCGAAATTCACGTGGTGTGGGCCAACAATCGGACGCTGATTGCGGATGAAGCTCCGTTGCCCCTCTAAATATCGAGTGTAATCCGCGTTATTGTAGGTGCATTCAACATAAAGTGCCTCCAGGTAAGTCGTAAAACTCTCGTGAATCCACATCTCGCCGTGGTCAGTAACACTGAGCGCATTCCCGAAATACTCGTGACCCGATTCGTGAATGATCAAGTAGTCCCAATTCATGTCAGGGGGAATCATTCCGCCGCGGTAGCCACGCATGTAGTTGTTCCCATAGGCAATAGCGCTTTGATGCTCCATGCCTAGGTAGGGTGCCTCAATCAGGCGATAGCCATCTCTCCAAAAAGGGTAAGGCCCCAGTACGTCACCAAAGCAACGAAGCATTGGTTTTACTTGCCGAAAGTGCTTTTTCGCACGATCTAAGTTGTAATCAATCACAGAATAGCGCAATACCAGCGGTGAGGACTCACGAGCATCAACCAGCGTGTCCAGAAAGCTGAGGTAATGACCTAAGTAAAAGGTAACGTTGTAGTTGTTGATCGGGTAGGTGGTCGCGTACGAGTACTTCATGCGCCCATTCGGAAGTCGCTCCGCTCCTCGGTACTGACCATTTGAAATAATCCTCAATGGATCAGGCACCGTGAAAGAAGTGCTCACGCTATCTGGTTCGTCACTGAGGTGATCTTTGTTTGGCCACCAAATTGAGGCTCCAATCCCTTCGCAGCTCACACCAGCCCAAGTCCGATCGAGACTATCCGTAGTCCACGTGAATCCTCCATCCCAAGGCGGGTTCTTAGCAGCTTCGGGTTTCCCAGCGTAAGACATGATGAGTTCTCCGCTTTCGCCAAAACGAGTAGGCTGGTCTAGCCCAATAAATACAGCATCCTCCTCCCGTCTGAAACTAAGTGCTTTACCATCTTGGGTGACAGAAGCCAAGATCATTGTTCTGGCTAAGTCGACTTGAATGGTGTCGCTTGCTAGTTCTCCGACGTAGCGCATGGTTACTGTTCCTTGGATAGCTTGCTCATTGGGGAAGAGTTCAACATCCAAGTTGTAGTGGGTCACATCATAACATAATCGCTCGTGACTTAGCATTCCACGCAAGGTGTCCGCGTGTGTGTGTAAATCTTGTCCTTGACAGGCAACCGAGGTGAGTAGAGCCACGATTCCCAAGACCGCAGACTTTAGAATTGTATGTAAATGGAGCATCTGTACTCCAAACGTAATGGATTTTCCTTTAGGTACCTAGTTTCTCTAAACTACGCACGCTTAATACCGTTATTTGCTTGTCCATGGCAAGATTTATCGTACCCATCATTCTCATCTTTGCGCTTGATCTATATGGGTTTTTCGCCCTACGGCCCTTGTTCACGGAGCGTTCAGATCGATCAGCCCAACTCTTTACCCTTGTCTGGTGGTCGATTCCAGTACTGACCCTTGCCTACATGGCCTCCATTGCGTTCAACATCGAGCCTTCTTGGCCGAGAGCGATCAGCATTCCGGCGAGGGCGTTGCTCTTTATTGTCTATTTCGCCAAGTTCATCGCATCAGGGTTTTTCCTGATTGACGATGTCCGACGCATGGTGACAGCATTATTTCGAGCCTTTGGTCCTAGCACCGCTGAGTATTGGCCAGATCGTTCCAAATTTCTCACGCAAATGGCAATTATTGCAGGTGGACTTCCTGCGGCTGTGCTGAGTTATGGTATCATTCGGAATCCTTATCGCTATGAACTTTTTGAAGTCGAGGTACCGATCAAAGGGCTTTCGCCAAAACATGAGGGCCTTCGCATTGCGCAAATCAGTGATATTCACTCAGGTAGTTTCTTTCGCAGCGAGCCGATCAAAGAAGGAATAAAACTGCTCAATGATCAGCAGCCAGACCTGGTCTGTTTTACAGGAGATTTGGTCAATTCAAAAGCTGATGAGATTGAACCGTTCATCGATATTTTTAGCAAGGTCCAGTCGAAACTAGGGAATTATTCCATCATTGGAAACCACGATTACGGAGACTATGTACGTGGTTGGGGACCAGAGGAAAAAGCAGCCAACTGGGCGCTATTGGAGCGCAACCACGAACGCCTTGGCTGGGAACTTATGCGCAATGAGAATCGCATCATTGACGTGAATGGAGAACCACTCGCCTTGATTGGAGTTGAAAACTGGAGTACGATCGAACGTTTTCCACGAACGGGCGACTTAATAAAGGCGAGTGCAGGCACAGAAGGAGTTTTGACGAAAGTCTTACTCTCGCATGATCCCACACACTGGGATGCTCAAGTGGTCGGACAACGTGAGGATATACAGCTCATGCTTGCTGGACATACACACGGTTTCCAATTTGGCGTAGAGATACCTGGATTTCGCTGGAGTCCAAGCCAGTACTTGTACGAACAGTGGGCGGGCTTGTACCAGAAAGGCAATCAGCACCTCTATGTCAACAGAGGATTTGGATTCTTGGGTTATCCAGGTAGGGTAGGGATTCTTCCTGAGGTTACTATCCTCAAACTAGTCAATGCGTAAAACGAAAAAGCTAGAAATCCGAGCAGCCAGTTACATTTGACATGCTATGAAGTGGAAACCTGCTTTTCTTATAAGTGGTCTATTGTCTTTCGGGGCCTGTGGATCTGATTCCTCTGTCGCTGTTCCAGACTTGCCGAGCGAACACGGACGCTGGGCTGTTGAGGAAGCAATGCGGGGAGGTCAAAAGACCAACACCTTAGATGCTGCATTTTTTGTGTTTGACACTAGTAATCAAATCGTAGAAACAAATTTCACGGGCGAGCCGCTCAAGCTTGGTTATGTGTATGAAAGAGGCGTCATCAACTTGAGAGGTAGCGCGATTCTCGATTCATTTACGATCAATGAAGCTACAGACAGCACTTTGCACCTCACGACGATTATCAGAGGTACTCCGTTCTTTTTCAAGTTGAAGCCTGATGTTGCTGAGCAAGAGCCAATGAGAGAATCTGAAGCTGGGCCTGAGTCGGAAAAGTAAAATAAAGCGCTTCAGCCAACAGCATGACGCCGTAAACCAATAAAAAAAGCCCAAGCAATCGTTAGATTGCTTGGGCTTTTAAGGTTTTAGCGAAAGCTAAATCTATTTGCCGCCTCCGTTAAGTAGGCTTGGCTCAGACTCAGGAAGAGCGTCTTCGCTAGCAGCTGCTGGCTCAACTTTACCCTTAATACGAAGGGTATGCTTCTCGCTCGTCTCGTTTGTCGTAAGTGTTACCGTCTTTTGGAATGGTCCGATACGCTTAGTGTCGTAACGAACTTCGATGGTAGCAGTCTCGCCTGGTGCGATTGGCTGCTTTGGGTAAGATGGTACAGTACAGCCACAAGACCCTTTGGCATGCTTGATAACGAGTGGCTCCGAACCTTCGTTGGTAAACTTAAATACGCGCAATGGATCACTATTCTGTGCAATAGTTCCGTAATCGATTTCAGTTGTTTCAAAACTCATGTCTGGTCCAACTACTGGAGTAGGAGCAACTTCATTTTGAGCATTTACAGCGACGAAGCTGAAGCAAAGGATTACGAGTGCGAGAATATTTTTCATGACAGAGGTGTTTTGATTTAGTACTGCAAATCTAAAGCCTTAACGCTCACCAAGCATCCTTTTAGCATGCTTCTGGGCGTTAAGCCGTCGTTAATGTTGTTGTTAACAGGAGTTACAGTGGCTATTCGATCTTTTTCGAAAGTGTTTTGTTCCAGAATTGGAGATGCTACAACGTGTATACAACCTAACGCAGAATCATAGATATAGGTTATCGCCGAAGCGTAGACAAATCCTTACCTTTGAAGGCCTAACCACACACTCACGTTTTTCGCTTATAGCGAAGGACCAACGACTGAAATCAATTTAACCTTGACGAAAACAGAATCACGAGTCTCTGCTCAAACCTTAGGAGACAATAATTCTAGGGCCATTGATACAAATCAAGCCTTGGATCATTATTACTTGTGCTGTCTCAGCAGAGAATGCTCCGTCCAAGGAAGAAAGCAGGTGCTTACAGGCAAAGCCAAGTTTGGAATCATTGGCGATGGCAAAGAGCTCCCGCAAGTGGCATTGTCTACGCAATTCAAGCCAGGAGACTGGAGGTCAGGATATTATAGGGATCAGACACTAATGATGGCGCTCGATCTATGTGATACGAGTCAATTCTTTGCGCAGCTGTATGCAGACGCAAAAAACGACCCATTCAGTGGCGGCCGTCAAATGAATAGTCACTTTGCGACGAGGACCTTTGATGAAAATGGAGATATTCTTCCCTTAAAGGACAGCTATAACATCTCTTCCGACATTAGCTCTACAGCAGGTCAAATGGCTAGAGGTCTGGGCTTGGCTTTTGCCTCCAAAAAATTCCGTCGCCTCCCACAATTTAAAGAATCAAAGCTTTCGAATGAAGGCAACGAAATCTGCTGGGTAACCATCGGCGATGCTTCGACGTCCGAAGGCGTTTTCTGGGAAAGCATGAACGCGGCCGGTGTATTGCAAGTCCCAATGGTTGTAAGTGTTTGGGACGATGGCTACGGGATTTCTGTACCTACCGAATTTCAAACAACAAAAGGCTCTATCAGCGAAGCGCTTCATGGGCTTCAACGTACTAAAGCAAAAGATGGAATAGAGATCATCCGCGTGAAAGCATGGGATTACCCTGGGCTACTCGCAGCCTATGAAAAGGCAGCGAAGATTGCACGTGAGGATCATGTACCTGTATTAGTGCACGTGCAGGAGGTAACCCAACAGCTTGGTCACAGTACTTCAGGTTCTCATGAGCGTTATAAGTCTAAAGAGCGCCTGGCCTTCGAAAAGGAGTATGATTGTAATAAGCATTTCCGCCATTGGTTATTGAAAGAAGGACATGCAACGGAAGAGCAACTCTTGGCTACTGAAGAAAGAGCACTAGGCGATGTGCGTCAAGGCATGCGCGAAGCTTGGGACAACGCCCTCGCGCCTGCGCGTCAATTTCGTGAAGAACTACTTGCGATACTTCCTGACGATTCTACAGCAAAAGCGACCTTGAGCAAGAAAGTGGACGCGACTCGATACGAAAGTCTATCCATTGCTCGACGTCATCAACTTAGCATGGAAGCTGCTGGCGAGAATGCCTCCAATGCAGTTCGTTCATTTATAGACGGGCTTCTGGCTGAAGGACACGAAGATTACTCCACAAATCTCTACCTCGAGGGCAAAGGCAGTGTTGCTGAAGTTGCTGGAGAAGCAGCCGTGTTCTCCGACAATCCAAAAAAATTACCAGGCTTTCAGTTATTGAACCGCTTTTTCGATAGCCTGCTTGAGCGCGATGCGAGAGTTCTTGCTTTCGGAGAAGACGTAGGCTACATCGGCGATGTGAACCAAGGCTTCGCTGGCTTGCAAGAAAAATACGGAGAAGAACGCGTATTTGACACTGGAATTCGCGAGTGGACAATCGTAGGGCAAGCCATCGGCTTAGCATTGCGTGGATTGCGACCGATTGCCGAAATACAATACCTAGACTACCTAATCTACGCCATCTCAGCACTTTCTGATGATCTCGCAAGCACTTTGTACCGCACCGACGGCATGCAGCGTGCGCCAGTTATCATTCGCTCTCGCGGACATCGTCTCGAGGGCATCTGGCACTCGGGATCGCCGCTTGGAATGATCATCAATTCACTTCGTGGAGTTCATGTTTGTGTGCCGCGCAACATGCTACAGGCAATCGGTATGTACAATACGCTCATGCAAGCTGCTGAGCCAGGACTCGTCATCGAAACCTTGAATGCTTATCGACTACGTGAAGAGGTTCCAACCAATCTAGAGTCTTTCACACTTCCACTTGGCGTACCAGAAATAATGAACGAAGGTGAGCACCTCACCATGGTCACCTATGGAGCTTGCGTTCCGATCTGTCAGGAAGCAGCAGAATTATTAAGTGATCACGGCATTTCTGTCGAGCTGATTGATGTACAGACGCTATTACCATTTGATATCAAGCACAGTATTGGCGAGAGCGTCCGCAAAACCAATCGACTTTTGGTAGTCGATGAGGACGTCCCTGGTGGAGCAAGTGCATTCATCCTTCGACACTTACTTGATGAGCAAAAGGTGTTCGATCACTTAGATATTGCACCTCAAACCTTAACAGCGAAAGCCCACCGTCCTCCTTTTGGATCAGACGGAGACTATTTTACGAAACCAAACGTAGAAGAGATTGCGGAGGTTGTGATGGATATGATGAAGAAGTAGGATCCCACATCCCAAGTCCCAAGTCCCAAGTCTCAAGTCCCAAGTCTCAAGTCCCACATCCCTTAACATGGGCCATCGTGCTGTCCTAGGTCTGGACTTGCAACCTCAAAGATTGTCAGTGCGTTTTCTCTTCGCATGTCTATGGATTCCATTACTCGCGAACGCGACCAGCTTCTAGCAGCCTTAAAGACTAGCGTCGTCGCTGTAGGTTTTTTGTGGGTGCTCCATTTGGTCAGACTGTTCTTACTCCAAACACCTGGATCATGGGGAATTCTTCCTCGGCGCATTGATGGGTTATTAGGAATTATCACTGCACCATTAGCCCACAGTGGCTGGGGGCACTTAGCCAATAATTCGGTTCCACTTCTAGCCACGATTTTTCTGCTGACCTATTTCTACCCGCGAGTTGCTTCGCGCGCGATGGTGCTCATGTATGCGCTGACCGGGATATTGGTATGGCTACTTGCAAGAGGTGAGGGCTGGGGGGCGGACATCACGATCAGCCACGTTGGCGCGAGTGGGGTAGCCTATGCTTTTGTTAGTTTCCTGTTCTTTCTGGGCATTTTCAAGCGCTCGGTTCAGAGCATTGTGGTCGCATTGATTATCCTCTTCTACTTTTCAGGAATGATCGCCGGAGTGCTTCCCGACCAACTCAACGTAAGCTGGGAGAGCCACTTGCTTGGCGGCATCGTCGGAGCGCTCGTCGCGTGGATGTTCAGGTCCTCCGTCCTTGATTATCGCAAGCCCGAGCCCAAGGAAGAGTATGTTGACGCGCCCTTTTTTGCTTCGGATACCTTTGTGTATACCAAGCGAGAGCGCGAAGCCATTCGACAGCAAGCAATTGAAGCAGAGCGCATTAGGAGGAGTTTGGAAGAAGGTGAGTATTAGCAAGACTCTTGTACCTTCACACGTATGAAGACATTTGCATATCTGTTTCTGCTTGGTTTGGCTTTAAGTATGGTCACCTCTTGTGGATTTACGAAAGACTTACAGGCAAACCACGCACAGTTGCTCGCTGCGGCAGGCAGTGATGTTTCGATCGCTGAGAAGCGTGATGTGCTCGCATCTAATCTGGTAGGTATGATGCACGAGGCCGTTGATCGGCTCAATCCCAAGCAAGGTGTCAAGTATGTGAAGGCTTACGCCAAAACCAATGGTCCGCTAGTAGATACCCTAGCTGCGCAAATTACTCGAGGTCAAGCGCAAATGACCGATTCACAGCGCATGGCGTTCATGCTGCCAGTACTTACCAAACCTTATGCAAAAGATGCCTTGACGCTCATCCCGAGATTTATTCAACGCTATAAGCAGTTTGAAACCGTGATCAATTTATCGAGTCAGCTCAAAGGAGCTGTACTTGGAAAACTAGGTACTTCTCTAGGTGGCTTCGGTGAGGGTGAAATCCTCTTGGAGGACTCGATTGGATACCATCGGGATCGTGAGGAAAAAGGTTGTGCCCGCTGATCCATCGGCATTGGCTTCGAACCATGTACGACCGCCGAGGCGCTGGACAGTTTTTTGAGCGATAGCCAAGCCTACGCCAGTACCTATGTACTCGGTTTTTGCGTGTAGCATTTGGAAGAGCGCAAAGACCTTATCTTGATACTCCGGCTTGATGCCAATACCGTTGTCTTGCACCTCGATTTGGTGAAAGTCACCTACTTCTTTCACACGAACTTGAATCTTGGTGTTCGTGTCTGGCCGTTTGAATTTCAGGGCATTCTCGATAAGTGCCTTCATTACATGACGCAGTAATTTGCCTCCCGTTTGAATAACAGGCAAGTCCGCATATTCGATGGTCGCCTTCGCTTCTTCGATGCTACTTTCCAGTTCCGACTCGATGGTGGACATCATGCGACTGAGGTTGACATCTGTAATTTCTTTGTCTTGTCGAGCCACGGCTGCATAGTGCATCAGCGAATCTAGCAGACGGTTGAGACGAGAGACGCCTTCGGTAATGAATCCAAAATATTCTTGACCATTCTCATCGAATAGGTGCGCATACTTTCGTCTGATGAGACTTACGTAGCTACCGATTTGACGGAGCGGTTCTTTGAGATCATGGCTTGCCACATAGGCGAATTGACGAAGCTCCTCATTGGCTTGAAGCAGGTCGCGATTGGCCCTTTCAATCTCTTCGTTCTTGTCGATTAGCGCTGACTTGAGGCTATTTTCTCTTGTCAGTTTTTCAATTTCACGTTCTTTTTTGCGCAAGGCTGCACGCATGTCTAAGTCTGGCAGATGACGACCTCGCTGCTCTTCCAACAACTTCAGTGCTCTTTCAGTGGCAAGCTTTTGTGCTTTCAGTGAAAGTTCGAAATTTCCCAAGCCTTCTTGACTTGTAGCGATGAGGTTCAATGCGGCAACCACATACTCTGCATGACCGATTTTTGCGGCAGCATCACCGGCCTCTTCTGCAAACGTTACGGCGTCTTCATAAGCTTCTTCCGTGAGTGCAATGCGGGCTTGCACAAGACATGTTTTTGCCGTTTTGTTGTAGCAAGGGTCAGCAGAAAAACGCTGGAGTGCGGCTGTTACAAAATGACGTGAGAGGTCAACCTCTCCTTGGTCAAATTTTACAGAGGCGAGTTCTGCTAAAACGACGCCCTGTTCAAAGGTCCACTCTAGACTTTGAGCGGCTTGCAATGCAGCTGAGAGATAGACGTTAGCTAAATCTGAATTTTTTGATCGTTCTGCCGATTTTCCAAGCGCAAGTGCTGCTTGGTAAGAAGATTCCACGCTTCCGATGACTTTAGATTCTTCATCGACGAATTTGAAATACTTTTCCGCTTCACGATCATTGTTGAGCGAGTGGAATACATGTCCAATTTCGAGATGCGTCTCGATGACGATTGGTTTGCAATCAAGCTGCTCAGCTAGATCCATCGCTTCGTAGCACATTCTCAAAGAGATCGGATAGTTGCGATTGATGCGACTCAGACGGCCGAGCAGCTTTTTCGCACGCATCAAAATCTCTATGGTATTTGCGCCTTTAGCCCATTTAGTCGCATTGTGCGCATAGTTGAGAGCAGCAGCGAGCTGGTTATTTTTTTCGCAGTTGAGTGCATGGCAGAATGCTAGCTCTGCGCATAAATCTTTTTTTGCTACTTCAGAGGCCGAGTTAAGTATTTCATCAGCTTTCGCTAAAACAGTAGTCGCACTATCGCCCTTAATTTGCACGACGGTGCCAGCAAGACCGACCCATGCATAAGGAAGCATAGTTGAATCGGCAGGAAGTTCTGCGATGAGTGCTTCGAAGGATGTTTTAGCGGAAGCTAACTCACCTAATCTCCGCTTGCTAAGCGCTTTTGTAAAACAGAGATCGAATGGATCAAGTCCGTCTGATCCTTTAATGCTATTTGATTCGAGCTGCTCGATCAGGCGCCATCCTTGGGTGCGCTGTTGGTCGTTACAAGTATAGGAGGCATTGAGAATGTAAATCTCAGCCATCAACAACTGTGCTTGGGCTACTACTTCTGGTGCTTCACCAGAGAGCAATGCGAAATCTTTTGCGATTTGCGCATTATTGAGGGCCTTTTTGAGTTGACGCTCTCGCAACAGATTCATACTCTGTTGAAGTAGGCCTCTCAGTTTGAGGTTCCCTCCTGTTGATGTGTTGGTAGTGTGTGCCAAGGTGTTGTTCAAATATTCGTTAATCAGAAATGCACTGAAATAACGTATTCAATTTATAGCATCGCAAAAAGTGAGCCGATTACCTAAGAACCTGTCAATAGCACCAGAAAGGGGTCGTATTTACCTGAAATTGGATGCGCTAGATTTCTACCTTTGTTTCATGCAAGAACAGCACGAACGCTTTTATTCGAACCACATTAGTCGTGATTTTCAATTACAGAAATTTGGTTGGAGTGGTCGTCCAATGATTGTTTTCCCTACCACATTGGGCCGATACCACGAGGCAAAAGACATGGGGTTGATGCGGTCTATCGCACCTTTCATCGAAAGCGGTAAAGTGATCGTCTATTGTGTTGATACCCTCAACCATGAAAGTTGGTACAACAAGCAATTGCACCCTCGAGACATGGCCCGCACACAGGCAGCTTACGACCGTATGATTCGACATGAATTGGTGCCTATGCTTCAGCACAGACATAACGCTCATAAAGTGATTGCCGCGGGCTGCAGTTTCGGTGCATACTCAGCAGCAAATTTTGCCTTTAAATATCCAGAAGTCGTCAGCGACCTTATCGGTATGTCGGGCAGCTATGACATCAGCAGCTTTTTACACGGCTACTACGACGACGAAGTATACTTTAATAATCCAATTGACTTCATGAATAATCCTAATAATCCTGAACTGTACAACATGGGGATTATTTTAGGGACAAGTGAATGGGATATTTGCCGTCCAGAAACCGTAAGGATGAGCAATCTCCTTAACGAGAAAGGGATTAAGCATTGGCTCGACATGCGTGGGTGGGTCGAGCATGATTGGCCACTTTGGAATGAAATGTTCCCTACTTATCTTGGCAGAGTTTTAGGGTAAGAAGACTGTAACGTCTCCCGAAGATCAAATAAATAAAACTAGAATACCGAAAAGCGGTCTCTATATTTCCGCCATGAAAAAAGTCGGTATCCTTTTCGGCCAAGAACGAACTTTTCCTGCTGCATTTGTGGAGCATGGCAAAGCAGTTGCACCTTCGAATATAGAAATTGAATTCGTCCGTATGGGCGCTGTTCAGCAAGGTAAATTGAGCGATTACGACGTGATCATTGATCGCATCAGCCAGGATGTACCTTTTTATCGCTCGGCATTAAAGCACGCAGCGTTGAAAGGAACCGCTGTCATCAACAATCCTTTTTGGTGGAGTGCAGAAGATAAGCTCAGTGCAAATATCCTTGCTGATGAAGTTGGCGTACCCGTTCCGAAAACGGTTCTGCTTCCTAGCCGTCAGCACCCTGACGATACCACAACGGATTCATTCACGAACCTAGAATATCCCTTGCCATGGAATGACATCTTTGCGCATGTGGGCTTTCCAGCATTCATGAAACCCAATACCGGAGGAGGCTGGAAACACGTCTACAAAGTGAATAGCCCAGAGGAACTTTGGGAAGCGTACAACGATACCGGTCAACTCAATATGCTCCTTCAAGAGGCAATTGATTTCACAACTTACTACCGCTGCTATTGCATCGGTGGTAAGCATGTACACGTAATGCCGTACGAACCGCGAAATGAATTTCACGAACGCTACGTCAACAATGGAGTCGCTATCGAAGCTAAATTGTTGAAGAAACTTGAAGACTATGTAGTCCGTCTTTGTACTGCTCTTGGTTACGATTTCAATACCGTTGAACTTGCAGTAAAAGATGGCGTACCATACGCGATCGACTTTACTAATCCCGCTCCAGACGCTGAACTAACTTCTGTTGGACAGGAGAATTTTGATTGGGTTGTAAAGCATTCGGTTGATTACGCCATAGAGCGCGCGAAAAAGCATAAGAGAGGTGCAGACAACCTCACTTGGGGAAGCTTCATGAAGCGTTCAGTATTAGCAGATAGTCAAGCTCGTCCACTCGACGTGGCTCCAAAAAAGAAAGCTGCACCAAAAGCTCCAGCCAAAAAAGCCGCGCCTACGAAAGCAGTTAAAGTTGCCAAGCCGGTTACTAAGACAGCGCCCGTAAAGAAGGCCCCAGTAAAGAAAGCTGCTCCAGCCAAAGTCGCAGATCAACCACTTGTCCTTTCGGCAAAACAAGCCAAAGCCAATACCGCAGAGTTGATCTCTCGTTTGGGAACGGTGAAGAAAGGTCAGCAAGATGATTTGAAAGTGATCAAAGGCATCGGCCCTAAGCTGGAAGGGATTCTAAATGGCCTTGGGATCATGACCTACAGTCAAGTGGCGAAGATGAAAGTTCGTGACTACGATCTCGTCGATTCCCTCTTGACAACATTCAAAGGACGTGGTAAGCGCGACGAGTGGAGTAAGCAAGCGAAGAGCTTGAAATAACGGGTAAAATTTACCTGAGAATACCTTTCTGTAGCCCTTCTTGATAAGAACGGGCATGATTATTCGACGTCTACTGTATGCATCGTCTTGCCATTTTAGATATGAATAACGGGCATCCCAATCAGGGAATGCGCTGTATTCGCCAGATAGCTGCGGGTTTTACCGATGCTGTGGAGGTCGTAGAATTCGATGTCCGCAACAAAGACGAGCTGCCCGGTACAGACTTCGATATTTACATCAGTAGTGGTGGTCCGGGTTCACCGCTTGCAAGTGGTGAAGATTGGGAACGTCGCTACATGAATTTGTTGGACGAACTTTGGTCTATCAACAACCACACAGAGGATCCAGGCAAAAAGAAGTACTGCTTTTTTATTTGCTTTAGTTTTCAATTAGTAAGTCGCTATTTTTCTTCTGGAAGTATTACCCAACGACGTTCTATGAGCTTCGGGACATTTCCCGTCCACAGTTCAAATGAGGGCGATGTAGATGTCCTTTTTGAAGGGCTAAACGATCCTTTCTATGTTGCCGATTTCCGTGATTTTCAAGTAGTTCGAGCCAATTACTCATCACTTGGAGCTACTGGCGCAAACATTCTAGCCTTTGAAAAGTACCGTCCACACGTGCCCTACGAGCGCGCCATAATGGCCATTCGGTGGAGCAATGAGTGGGTCGGTACCCAGTTCCACCCAGAAGCAGACGCTGAAGGCTTAGTGATTCACTTCCAAGATGAAACCCGTAAGAAGATCATTCTGGAAGAACACGGTCAGCAAAAGTTTGATGAGATGATGGAACATCTTGCAGATGATGAAAAAATAAAGCGGACCAACGAAGTCATCATTCCAGGATTTTTGAAGCGCGCTATTGCAGCACTGAAGTTACCTTACGAAGAATAGCGAAGTCCACTAACCCCGACCCCCCACAGTTATGATTCCTGAAATACGAGAAGCTTATAATCGGAACTTTACAGCTCAGCAATATCAGGATTTTCAAGATCAACTGTTTAGGGCGATAGGGGAACATGCCACCTTTAGACTGAGTGAGACGCCGATCTTTTTGCCAGATAGTCTCGCGCAAGAGCTCCTAGATAGCTGTAATCGCATCAGTAAAATTATAGCCGAGCCAGAAGTGCTAGCCAGTACGGCATCAGCTATTCGAGATCCATATTGGAGTATTACAGGCGATCCGGAAAAGCCTATTTTTCTTCAGTATGACTTTGCACTCTGTCAAACCGAAGAGGGCATTCGACCTTGGTTAATTGAGCTACAGGGCTTCCCTTCTCTCTATTTTTTCCAGGCTGATTTAGCTCGTTCCTTTCGGCAAAACTTAGGAGTGCCAGAAGGATTCAGTTCCTTCTTTAATGGTTTTGACGAAAGTCGATATGTAGAACTCCTACGAGAAGTCATCATCGGAGATCATGAAGCGGAGAGCGTGATTCTTCTGGAAATTGAACCAGATAAGCAGAACACGCGAATCGATTTTCGGGCTACAAAAAATATCATTCAGCTTGAAACTGTTGGACTCGAAGAGCTGGAGCGAGATGGGAGGAAGCTCTTTTATAGACGAGAAGGCAGAATCATCCCTGTGACGCGCATCTATAACCGTGTGATCCTCGACGAGCTTCTGCAGCGCTCAGACAAGTACGCCTATACCTTCACTGAGGATGTTGATGTTGAATGGGCAGGACATCCAGATTGGTTCCTGCGCATCAGCAAGCATACACTCCCAGCAATTGGACACTTACCTAATGTGCCCGTGACCACCTTTGCCAATGAATACGTCGCAGGCTCTTGGGACCTAAGCCAATATGTGTTAAAGCCACTTTATTCCTTCAGTGGAGCAGGCGTAAACATTCACCCAACGGAAGCCGACGTGGCTGCATTGGAGCGCCCTCAAAATTGGATTCTACAGCGAAAAGTAGCCTACGGCCCGATTTTACAAACACCTACAGGCACTGCGAAGTGCGAGGTGCGTATGATGCTCATTTGGAGACCTGGAGACGAATTGCCGACTGTGGTCAATAACCTCGTCAGAATCACGAAAGGCGAGATGACCGGCGTGAAATACAACAAGGATGCTACATGGGTAGGGGCGAGTGTGGCAATGCACCGTTTATAATCAAGGCTATACTGTGTTAGAGTCCTGATTCTCGATAGTAGATGAGGTGCCAACCATCGCTAAGGCGAGCGAATCGCCGTTCGATGCGATACTTGCCCGCACGCGCCTTAATCTCTTCTACGTAGAGGTCTTCAGTTAGTGGCTGAATTTGTTGGACGAAGTCTGGGTTGTCGACCATGGCGCGATGCATACTCCAGTCACCTTTGTGATAGTGAAGATCTTTCGCTACACCTGCACTATCCTGAATGAAATTGCCATTCAATGGCCATGAGATACGGTCTAATTGAAAGAGACTATCCGCGTGGAACTGCTCGTAGAAGCTTCCAAAATCCTCTGTTTCAGTCCCTTCGCCTATGCTGCCATTCGTCTGCGTGGAGGTTTCTGCATTGCCACATGCACAAATCACTAAGAATAGCGTTGAGAGTGACAATAGGCTTCTGATAGTCTGACTTTTGTACATAGGTAAATTTCCTATTTGTTGGAAGGGTTTTTGATTCAAAACAAGGAATCCAGTGGTTTTCGCTGGACTTAATTCAGTCTTAGAACGGTTTATAGCAGGTCGTTCGCACGTCTTCTCCACGGTAAAAATAGTCCAATGAAATTACGTCTTATCACATTGAGCTTTTTAGGTCTTTTGTTTTCATCAGAATTATTAGCTCAGTGTCCGTCTGGTAGAATCAGAAATGATGCTACGGGGAGTACACGTGATCTTGAGTTGTGCACCGCAGACGGTCAAGCAGACGTAATTACTTTGCGAACAGATTTTCAAATTAGCTCAAACGTAGCAGTTATTGTCTCAAATAATCGCGGCGATATTTTAGCGAGCCGCATCGGTCAGACCTTTGATTTCGAAGGATTGCCTAGTGGCGACTGCCGAGCGTTTTTGCTGAGCTATACCGGGACATTAACAGCTACACTTGGCGAGAACGTCTATTCGATTGACCTTTCAACGGACTGCTTCGAACTTTCTGATAATTTTATTGAAATTGAGCACATCGCTCCTAACGCTGGATCAATTACGGACAGTGAAGGTAGGTCGATCGTACCCCTTTGTGTTGGCGACGGCTCTCCTGATTATGTAGGGTATGAGGTGACGGGAGATGAATCAGATCGATATGTACATCTCATTACTGATGTTAATGGGAACGTAGAAAAAGTAGACTTCAATGATTTTGAAGATTTTGATTTCAGAGGCCCTGGAACAAGTCGCATCTATGGATTAGCATATAGTGGTGACCTCAGTATTCGTCGTGGCGAAAACATCTTTACAGATGAGCTAGTCGATGGCTGCTTCGACCTTACGAATGATTTCATCACCATCATCCGAAACGAAGTCGATGGAGGCCAACTCCTCGTAGATGGAGAAGAGCATATCACCGTAGACACGACCACTTCTCAAGCACCTTTGATTGTTCGCCAAAGCAGTTCTAGCTCGCCGTTCACGTATGTGATTATTGATCAGGGGAATATCATTCGCGGATTTAGCCAAGGTCCTAGGGTAGATCTATCATTTTTACCCGCGGGCAAGTACTTCATCTATGCGTATAGTTTCACAGGTGTACTTCAAGCCGAGGTTGGTCAACGCTTATTTAATTCCGGGGTCCGCTTCGCGAGTCAATGTTTTAGAATTAGCGACAACGCAATCGTAGTCACCAAGAGAACACCTGCAACAACGGTGGCGACTTGCACTGCTAACGCAGGAGAGATAACGCCTCTTGCAAGTCCAGTCATCCTTCAGAATGGGATCGCTAGAGTAGAGGCTGTCTTAGATGGCAGCGCTGTAGTTCCTTCGAGTTACGATTCTATTTATCTGCTTACAAGAGGTAGGGCAGAGACCATCATTGCATTAAGCATAGCCGGTCCAAGCTTTTCGGTGAATAGCCCAGATACCTTGAACATATTCTACCTCAACGCCGAAGTGACCGACACCCGATCTCCAAACTTTATTGACCTCGGTCAGATTCAATTTGGAGTCACTAGCATTGGACAACTAGCCGCGCAGATTATGGATAGTGGCGTCTGCGCAGATCTCACCATTCCTGGTGCTGAGGTAATTGTATTGGAGGATCCCGCGTTTTGCAATGCTTTTGCTGGCGGTTCGGTGCCAGTAGAATCTTCAGTAGAGCTTATGAATGGAGAAGCTACGATTGAGGCTACAGCCGATGGTAGTGCGACGCTTCCTACCGATTCAGAATTGAGCTACATTCTATCAGAAACACGTGGCTTTGATCAATTTATCATTTCCTTAAGTGATACACCAAGCTTTACTGTAAATGCCGCGGGCCAATATGCTATTCACGCTTTAGTGGCTGAAATCACTGATCAAACCGATATAAATTTCCTAGATCGAAGTGCTTTTGTAGATAATTCACTTACTGTATTTGATGCTTTCGATTCAATTTTCGATCAAGGCGTTTGTGCTGATTTAGATCTGTTTGGAGCAGAGATTCAGGTGACCTCTGGTACAAGTTGCGCAGCCTTTTCGGGTTCTGTCACCGCAAGGGCAGATACGGTCACCCTTTCCGGAGGCATGGCGCGTATACAGGGATTCCAAGATCCAAATTCAGTAATACCTACAAACTTCGACCGTACATATGTCTTGAGCTTTGGACCGAACAAGATCATACAAGCAATTTCTGCTTTACCGCGCTTTGATGTAATGAATGTAGGAGACTACTTCATCCATGTGTGGGTAGGAGAATTTACGGATCAGTTTTCGGTTGATTACGTGAATCTCTCTGTGATCCAACAAGGCATCGCTCCTATCAGCGATATCCTTCTCCAGATTCAAGGTTCTGGAATTTGCTCAAGTATTAATGAGCTGGGTACTCCAGTGTTTGTTGATGGGGTAATCCCAACCTTAGCCTTAGAGCTGGAACCAATTCAAGCAGGCGAATACATCCGTATTGGAAATGCTAAAGCTTCTGAGAGACAACGAGGACAACTTATGCTGACAGATCAGCTGGGACGAGTGATAACAAGTAAAGGCGTTCAGCTTTCAACGCACCCGCAGACCTTTGAGATAGAGGTGCTCAATACAAGTAGCGGAGTCTTATTCCTCAGCCTAGTGGGTGAAAAAGATGGAGTCATCGCAACACAGGGACTTCTACTGAATTAAAGCCCTAGTTCGCGTAAAACATTAGCGCTTACTTCTTATCGCGCAGTACAAAGCCTGTAGACAGTGTCGCAGAATAAGCAGTCAAGCCAGGATTGCGATCATAGTATGCTCCTCGCAAACTAAGGTGGCGCCATTCCAAGCCGTACTTAAAGAACTTGGTTCGTCCAATACCGACGATGGGCTCATATCGAATGCCGAGTGTGTACTTGGTCATGTTCAGCTCAGACAAATCAATGTCTGAAGTCACGAACTCATCGTCTACGGTAGCAGTAGCGAAAGCAAAATAATAGTCTGATTCTCGCTGGTTGTAATAACGGAACCCTGACATCACACTCCAATCGGAACTCACATCGTAGCTAAGTTCTACATCGCCAGTAAGTCCGCGAATTCCCCAAGAGTCTAAGTAATATCTTGCGAAGGTGCGAAGCGATAAAACATCATTAAGCATGTAATTAACTCTCGCCGAAACAGGAAATTTTATACGTTGGTCTGGTAGCCGCTCGATGCCATCGGCAGGGATAAATGTCTCATACGCATCTAAGGGAGCTCCAACGTAATAGATACGGTGGAAAGGTGTGCTTAATAAACCTCTCATGTAGGTTAATTCAGCAGTAAACGCTGCTTGCAAGCGCGTATTGATAATTTGTGAATAGACCAAACTCGCCCCGTAGGATCTACGATTGGTGTTTATATTAAATTCTTGTCCTCTTAGTTCTACAGGGGCAATAAAAAGCCAATTATCGATAAATGCTTTAACTCCAAAACTCAACTCGCTCGCTCCTCGATCCCATTCTTGAGAGATACTTGCCGCGCCGTTGATAGAGAAGTAATCGTACTCATTACTTAGTCCTGCAGTAGCCGAGTAGGTTACGCCTTTTCCAAGATCGCGTTCTGTCCAAGTGACCGAACCGTAGGCGCGGAGATCGCTCGCAGACTCTGTTGATAGTTGATAGTCAATGCGATCTGTAGAAGCACTTGAGTAATGATCAACTCCCGCCTGAACGGTCAAGGCACTGTTTGAGTCCAATGGGATTTTGACGACCACGAGTCCAGCGATGTTATCCAATTGTTCGGTTCCTAGACCTCCCTGTGGAGCTCCAAAATCACCGTCTTGATTGTAGTAGTTGTTCAACAAGTCGACCTCGATGTCGGTCTTGTTGGGAGCCATGCGATAGCTACTTGTTTCTGTTTGGGCGATCAGGTTCACACCAACAAATAAGCATCCTAGAAGTAACCAGCAAGCCGCCACCTGAGCAGAGCGTGGGTTGCGTAGAGATTTGATCATAAGCTTAATTACAGCCGCAGCCACCACCAATTTTACCGCCATTGGCGCCCGAAGCCCCTTCACGATAAGACTCAATATTACTCTCGAAGTATTGAATTTTCCTTGCCGCTAACTGCATGTCCTCATCATTGAGAAATGCACGTTGGTAAGGCGCGACAGGCATACACGCTTGCGCTAAAACCAAGATTGCAGCAACTAGCAAGAGTTGCAGTTTGACTAGTCTTCGTTTCATATGCGTTTCAAGCTTAGGTTTTCGGCAACAAGGTAAGACCTTCGCTAGAGAATTTCTGGCCGTCTTCTGTCACAATCAAACCTTCGACGCTTTTAACTCGATTGATGAGGGCTAGTCCATCTTTTTCACCCAAGACGAACACACTTGTCGCGAGTGCATCTGCAATTTCAGCATTTGGGCAGACAATGGTTACACTGCGCACACCTTGGGTGGGAAGTGCGGTGCGTGGATCGATGATGTGAGAGTAGCGCAGGGAGTCAACTGTGAAGTACTTCTCATAATCTCCACTGGTTACAACGGCGAATTCGCCGATTTCGAGTTCTCCAAGCCATCGTTCAGGATTGATCGGGTCTGTGATGCCGATTTTCCAACTCGCTCCGCGTTCGTTAATGCCAAAGGTGGCCAAGTCTCCTGCAGCATTGACGACACCTCCCAGTACATTGGTGTCTCTGCGCATCACCTCACGCGCCATGTTGGCAGCATAGCCTTTCCCAATAGCGCCAAAACCAATGCGCATGCCCTTTTTGCCGAGTCTAACGTGGTACCCGTATTTGTCTTTTGCGAGTTCGATTTGGTGGTAGTCCATCGTGGAGACAGCGTCGGCCAACACCTCTGCTGATGGCAGAATGGTGTCCTGTCCTCCAAAGCGGTAAAGTCGATTAAAACCTCCTGCGGTGATGTCAAAAGCACCATCGGTAAGCGCACTAATTTTAAGACTGCGCTCTATAAGTCGGTAGAGTTCTTCATCTACATAAGCACCAGAACCACCTGCAGTAGCATTAATTTTAGAGGTTTCGCTTGCCGGATCCCAAGAAGAGATCAAGGCTTCAATACGCCAGACTTCTGCGATAGCATCTGCAACGGCTTGATCTGCTGCAGCTTGGGTTTTGGCGAAAGCACCCACCTCAAAACGGGTCCCCATGAGTAGTAAAACCTCCTTGGCGGTATAGCCGGCAGGAGTGTCTTGAGCACCCAGATGTAGACTTGGTAGTAGTGCAAAGAGCAGCGCCATACTCCAGCCCATAAAAAACGGTCGATTCAATTGCTTAGGAAGCACAACTCTCGATGGCTTCTCTGATGAGGGTAAGCCACTCGTCAGCACTTTGGCCTTTATACTTCAACTCGCAAGGATTTGCCTCGTCATCGGAAGGCATCAGTAGTACCTTCGGAAAAGCTCCCGTCTTGTTGTATTGCTCGGCAAGTGCGGCATTTGCTGCGGTCTCTTTTTCTGAAAGCTTGTTGCGCTTTTTCGCAGGGAAGTCTACATACAAGATCACGACTTGATCTTTCGCAACATCTTCAAAGGTCTCATTCTTGAGCACTTCTAGTTTAAATTGTTGACACGGGCGACACCAATCTGATCCAGAAAAGACCATTAAAACCTTTAAGTCATTTGCCTTAGCCATTTTATTGGCCGTCTTAAGATCAGTTGTCCAAGCGAGGCTGTCTAAAGCAACAGTGGCTTCAGCAACAGGTGTATCGGAGGTAGATTTAGAGGCTACTTGGCTAGCAGAACATGCAAGGCCAAAAATTAGCAAACTGAGTGTAAAAAAGAGTGATCGCATGCTACAAAAGTAAGCGTTTTACTTGCAGCGGGTGCCTTATACATTGTTAAAGCCCGTTGAGGTACTCTTGGTATTTTGCAGCTTCGGGAGACCTGCCCGCCAACTGAATAGCCGCTTGTATATCTGCCTTGCCGCCTGCGACATCTCCATTCGAGACTTTGATTGCACCCCTTTGTTGTAGGAGGTCATGATTTTCGGGACGCATGCGCATCATGATGTCATAATCAGCGAGCGACTCGTTTAGTCTGCCTTGCGTGTAGTAGAGTAATGACCTGTTGAGGTATGCGTTGAAGTTGTCAGGTTCTAACTCAATACCTTTATTCAAGTCGATTTCAGCCTCTCGATATTTACCGGTTTTGGCGTAAGCTGCACCTCTATTGATGTACAACTCTCCAAGTGTTGGCTCGACATTAATCCCTGCAGAATATTGTGCGATCGCATCCGCATCTCGGTTGTTGTCAAAGAAGAGCTTGCCGAGTGAGTTGTGGTAACTCCCAGACTTCGGATCGACTTCGATCGCTTTTTTGTAAAGACCCATGGCGAGCTCCGTCTCACCTCCATCACGTAGGAACATGGCGAGGTTGCCGTGCGCTGTTCCAGCTTTCGGGTAGAGCTTGCTAACATGTGTCCAGAGCGTACCTCCATTGCGCCAGATTCGCGTTTGTTGGAAGGAGACAACAGTGAGGACAAGCAAGTAAACACCAACCCCCGCGAGCAATCCTTTTTTCATGGCTTTCTTGGCCGATACTTGTTGGAAAAGGTAGGCCATGCCCCAGAAGAGTCCGAAGTAGCCGACGTAGGTGAATCGATCTGCGAGGTAGCCTTGTCCAGCCCCGAGAACCTGAAGCATGAACATCACATTTACGGTGAAGAATGCGAGGGCAAAGGTGATTCCTCGCCACTGCTTCATGTAACCAACAATCATTGCGCCTACAGCTGCGAGCACCACCGCGAAGGATAGGTAAGCTTGCACCGGCAATTTGCTGGGATAAGGGTAAAGCGGCGACATTTCGTAAGGGATGATCGCTTTGACGAGGTAGACGGCATAGGCGTAAGCACCTACCGCGAGACGATCGATGAAGTTATAGTTGGTTGCATCAGTAAGACTTCCGTCACGGCCCAAAAAATAAACTCCGAGGAGTCCTACGGCGAGGCTCATGAGGAAGTAAGGGGCTTTCGCCAAAACAGGATGCAAACGCAAAGAGAAGGGCGCTGTTAGTTTGAATTTATCATCGCGGAGGTAGTCTAGGCAAATCATTGAGAGCGGCAAACTCACCGCTTGAATCTTAGAAAAGAGCGCGAGGATAAAGAGGCCTCCAACACCCCAATGCCAACTCGATTGTTTGCCTGATTGGCGATGCTTTTCGTAGAGCAAGAGCGCTCCGAAATAGAAGGCCGTGAAGAGCACGTCTTTGCGCTCGGTGACCCAGGCAACACTCTCAACGCGAAGGGGGTGGATTGCAAAAAGACAAGCCAAAAGTGCGGCGGGAACTTGATCGAGTTTGAGTCGGCGTCCGAGAAAATAGACAAGCACTACGTTAAGCAAGTGCAGCCACAGGTTATTGAAGTGGTACAAACCTGCCTTGGTGCCGACCATCGCATGCTCGATGGCGAAGGTGAGAATAGGTAGCGGATTGTAGTTGCCAATTACTGTTTCCGTGAAGATGGTCTTGAGGTTGAAGGTGGTAACGCCTCTATTTTCAAGAATATTGACATCATCGTCCCAATTGACGAAGTCATAGCCCATCGTTTGGCCAAAGACCACGAGCGTAAGTAAAATCGCTGGAAGCACAAACAACCACTCAGAGCGGCTCGGCTTGAGCGCCTGCGAAGGGGCTACTTGCGACGCTTTTACCTTTTTCTTTTTTTTCTTCGGGCTTGCCATGGTGTGGGGGAGTGCTGAAGGCATAGACTGCTTACGCCAAAACTAGTCCTCACGTTACGATTTTCAATATTGTATACGTGGACCAAAAAACTGTACTCGCGGTATTTTTCTGGACTACAGTCAGACCAAGGGAACAAGCTGCTGTACTGTAAAGCCCAATTCTCTTACGCGCGCGGCAGTAACGCTGCCGACACACCAGATATCAAAAGGTCGTTTTTGGTCAAGTTGGCGTAGCACAGCCTCAGCGCTCAAGGGGCTGGTGAGGTAATAAACCTCCGCAAGAGGAGCGCTTGCATCTTCGTTAATTTTGGATTGATAGACACTGAGCGTTGTAGTTTTTACATGATCTGCCAGCAGTCTTTCCACTGATCTACGGCTATTGGCAGCCTGTAAAAAAGTAACGTGTGGAGTTGACTCCAGACAGTGGGTTTTGGCGAAAGCTGCAGCAGTAGAAGCGGGTTCCCCATCCCCAATAAAGTCGACATCTAGGCCAGCTTCCGCCCATGCATTAGCGGTGCCTTGACCAACTGCACCAAGCTTTATGGGGCCCTTAGCGCACTGCAAGCGATTGCCCACGCGCTCGACAATTTTTTGATCTAAAAGGAATTTCACTCCCCTGGGACTATAGGCAAAGAGCCATTCGGTAGGCTCCAATTTCGGAATAGCAAGAGGCTCGAAGGTGAGCATGGAGTGTCCACTTACGTCAAAACCTCGCTCGTGCAGCCGCAGATAGAGTGGGGCATCTTCAGCCAAAGGGCGTGTAATGAAAAGCCTTCTGGACATAAGGGCTAAGCAGGTATTTCAGCGGTCAAGGCATTGTACATTTCATCGACTAAGCCATCAAAAGTGCTGAGGCTAAGTCGTTTGCGAATGACGGGCTCACCGAGCTTTGGAGCATAGGCTGCCGTGAAGTTGTAGCCCATGTCGTGTGCTACACAGTGTGCGCCAAGCGGAAGGTGGCAACCACCGTCGAAACGTTTGAGCAGCGTTCGCTCTACGTTGGTACAGGTCGAAGTGGCAGGATCGTGCAGTTTAGCAATGATGCGACGTGTTTCTAAATCATTTTCACGGCATTGATATGCTAGAACTCCTTGGGCTGGAGCTGGGACAAATTCGCGTGGATGTAATTCACTCACCACCAAATCGCTTACATCGAGTTCAAGTCTGGTGATACCTGCTGCGGCAAGAATTATTGCATCGAAGCCGCCATCACGCAGCTTTTGAATGCGCGTGGGTACGTTGCCACGGATGTCTTCTGTGGTCACATCTGGTCTTAGATCGAGCAGTTGCGATTTTCGACGTGCACTTGAGGTACCCACTTTAGCACCACTCGGGAGTTGCCATGGTTTGTCATTGACGGCAATCTCTTTTCTGACGAGAATCCAATCGGTAGGATCAGCACGTTGACTCACGCCAGCGAGGACTAATCCTGGGGGCATGGTGGTTGGCAAATCCTTCATCGAATGTACGGCTACATGAACGTCTCCGCGCAGCAAGGCATCTTCTAACTCTTTGGTAAAGAACCCTTTCCCTTCTAGTTTATCGAGAGATAGGTGTTGGATTTTGTCGCCTTGCGTCTTGATGATTTCCAATTCAGAGTGGACCTGAAGCTTTTCCAATTCAGCTTGCATGAAGTGAGCCTGCCAAAGGGCGAGTTTGCTTCCGCGGGTGCCAATACGAATGATCGGATTTGTTGCCATTTTGCAAAGGTACGTGGCTTATGACGCTCAATCCTCTAAAACCTTAACATGGTCATGTACCTTTACATTCATATGCAGTTTACCGTCCAGCAGATTGCCGAACTTCTCGGTGGCACAATTGAAGGGAATCCTGACGCAGTTTTGCGCACCATTGGCAGAATAGAAGATGCTGGTGAAGGAGAGTTGGCCTTTCTTTCCAATCCAAAGAAGTACGCGGACTTTGCCTACGATTCTGGAGCGACGGCATTGCTTGTTCCTCAGGATTTTGTCGCAGAACGAGCATTCAAGGCAACGGTAATTCGTGTTGCTGATGTAGGAAATGCAATTGCAGGCTTGTTGAGAATGTATGCTGCGCGGATTCCTAAGCCGGCGCCTGGAGTGCATCCAACGGCTGTCGTACACGAAACTGCAACGGTTCACCCTGGGGCGCACGTTGGAGCTTTCGCCTACATCGGTGAAGGGGCGACCATAGGAGATGGGACCATTATTGAGCCTCAATCTTTCGTGGGCAGTGGCGCAAGTCTGGGTGAGGATTGCCTCTTGCAGACTGGCGGCAGACTCATGCACGGTTGCGTAGTGGGTAACCGCGTACGTCTATTGGCGAACTGCGTGGTAGGAACAGATGGTTTCGGTCATACCCGCGAGGCTGATGGCGCTTGGATTCGTATCCCACACCTCGGTAATGTGCTTATTGAAGACGATGTGGAGGTGGGAGCGTGTACAACCATAGACCGCTCTATTACGGGAAGCACCATACTACGTCGCGGCGTGAAGCTTGATAACCTTGTTATGGTTGCACATAACGTGACGATAGATGAGCATACTGCAGCCGCCGCCCAAGTGGGAATCGCCGGTTCGGCTAAACTAGGCAAGCGCATCCAGCTCGGCGGTCAAGTCGGCATGGCTGGACATATCGTTTTGGCTGATGATGTTGAGGTGGCTGCTCAAAGTGGATTAAAAGATTCGATTGAAGATGAAGGGGCCAAGGTTTTCGGGTCGCCAGCTAAGCCGTTCCGTCAGTGGGCTTCTGAGCAAAGTTCAATTCGCCGTATTCCGAAAATAATGGAACAGATCAAGGAGCTTAAAAAGCAGCTTGAGGAGCTCAAAAAAGAGAGTGGAGTAGCGTAGGTGATTTGCCTTTGGTATTACAAAATCGCAATTTCAAAACCTCTTAGCTAAATTTTCTGCGGTGCTTCTATTAAAAGCCTGACAAGATTTTCCGTGCTCTATGCATGGTAACGTACGATTTGAAGCATCCTTTTTAGCGATTTACTTACGCTCGTTTCACAGCTACGTCATAGTATTGAAAGGTGTTGAGGTTTGGGGGAGAATACCTTTCGTTACGTGTTTATTAGAAAATTTATGTGATTAGTTTTGAGCTAACCAAACCACTGAAATCATGAAGTTCTTTTTAGCGCTTTCACTTTGTATCGCGATGCCATTTGCATTGTTTGCACAAGACATCAAATGGCCCGAATTGGATAAGAGTCCAACAGACATGGCAACGTATCCAAGAGAAGCTGCATTTGCGAATTACTTGGAGGCTGATGATCCAAACAGGTCACCAAAGATTAAAGTGAACTACAGTCGTCCTTCGAAAAATGGACGAGTCATTTTTGGAGACTTGGTTCCTTACGGAAAGGACTGGAGACTTGGTGCAAATGAAGGTACGGAAGTACTCTTTTATCAAAATGTAGAGATTGGTGGTGTAGTTATACCAAGAGGACGCTACCGCCTGTACGCTGAGGTAAATGAAAATAGCTGGGACATCGTTGTGTCAAGTTACATCCGCACTTCGGGCTCAAGCAACTTAGATAAGGATAAAGAATTAGGGCGTTTTAAAGCGAAGACGACCAAGACAGGATCTGTAAGAGAACTGTTTACAATTGGCTTTCAAAAGGTAGACGAAGGTCATGTGAACATGCTTTTCGAATGGGATCAAGTAAGGGCGACACTACCGATTAATCTTAATGCTTCAGAATTAGCTGGACCGGATGCAAGTCCAATGGATATCGCATCGTACCCAAGATGGTCGCAAGGACAAAATTTTCACGAAACGCCAGAAGCTTTGGCTGCCAATGCTCCTAAAATTAAAATCGTCTATAGCAGACCACAGAAGAAGGGGAGAAACATCTTCGGAGAGTTACTCCCATACGGTGAGGTGTGGCGCCTAGGAGCAAACGAGACAACTACTTTCACGCTTTACGAAGATGCGAAGGTTGGTGATCTTGAGTTGAAGAAAGGAACGTACGGCCTATTTGCAGTAGTGAATAAGGACAATTGGGAGATTATCGTGCATAAAGACACCAATTCATGGGGTGCTGCAAATCACGATGACGAGACCAACGTCGGTAAAGTCATCGTACCTGTTGCGACCAATAAGCAAACACTAGAAGCGTTCACCGTCTTCTATGAAAAGGTTGATGATAAGAAAGTCAATGTCCTATTTGGCTGGGATACCAGTATGGTGAAGATGCCAGTGACCTTCAAGTAGTAAGGTTGTTTTACACTTTACAAAAAGGCGCAAGAAAGGATGAAAGTCCTTTCCTGCGCCTTTTTAGTTTAGAGCTGCTTGATATGCTAATATCTAGAGGTATTTACGATTTACCCTGTACTTTATAATTCTGCAGATTTAGTTTCATTATTGCTGCCCATCAAGTAGAGAAATAAGAATAGAAAGACGATGTAGGTGGACTGCAGTCCTACCGGGTCCCATTTTTGGGCGAAGCAACTACCGATGACCAATACATTCATGAGCATGCATGCGGCTACTAACGTCTCTCGTTTGTACGTATTGATGAGCAAGATTCACTGGGATTTGGCACTGGAACTGGAGCGCTCTATGGAGCTTTAGTTGAGGAGTCTGATGAACTCGCTGCTGGCTATGGGGTTCCGTTTGGCCTAGGCTTTTGGGTGCTCACCCACGGGTCTACGATTCCTGCTATGGATTTAGAGCCTTATCCCCACGAGGTAGAACCGCAGCAAAATGCTTGAATTGAATTCGCCGGACACTTGGTCTATGGATTCACACTAGAGGTGGTGAGAAGAGGTCTGCGAAGATATTTATGAAAGCATATGTTTTCCGTTCAGCTTTCTTGTCGTGCTTTTTTTCCATTAGACTGGAACAAGTAAAATCCTACTATCAGTAGAAGTACGCTTATAAATACTGGACTAAACCATGTCCCCAATCCAGCTTGCTCCCCTAGGGCGGTACGGATAGTGGAGAAGGAAATGTATGCAAAAACGAAAGCGATGGTCGTGTTCAAAGATCTCATCATTCGGGTTGCGCCAGTGTATAGTCTTTCTGCGTTTTCCTCGGTAATTTCTTGAGGGTAATTAAAAATGTGGGGACGTTTATTTAGCCAATGCATGCCTGAAAACAGAATAAGCCCAATTGCAGGCAAGGTCCAAATAATAGCTTTACCGCTGTATGCATCTGGTTTACCATCTAGTCCAAAGTGTCTCGGAATGGAATCGGGAAGTTGATTGTAGTAGTAGAGAGGAAGTCCAATTAATGCTAAGAGTGCAATAAATCCTAGCGTTTCAATTAATCTGTCAGTAGGCGATAATTCGATTTTTAGTCTAGGGCGTTCCATGCATTCGTTTTCGT